>URIC01000023.1 GCA_900547755.1 uncultured Bacteroidales bacterium | reverse complement strand
AGCCGATGTGTTCGGGTACGGTGCAGAAGCCGTCATACTTGGGAACGCTGCCGATGTAGTCCTTGCCGTAGTCTTGGCGCAGGGTTTCGTTGTTCCATGCTATGCGTTTCCTTACATACCCTCCGTTCAGTTTGGGCTGCTCCACAATCTTGTAAAGCGTAGTCCCCACTCGGATGAATTCCTCCTTTGCCATGCCACCATCCGATGGCGGTCTGTGGCTGTCTTGTTGTTTGTTAGCTGACATAATCAAATGGTTTTAAGTTTGAAAAATACCAGCTACAAAAGTATAAGCATTTATCGGATAAGTTGTTACGCAAAACGCGGCAGAACGGTGACAAATAGCCCCCGAAGAAAAAACTTTCAATGGTTTGGAACGGAAGTCGGGCAGGACAGACGAAAAAACTCCCAAAAAACGAATGTGGGGATTACGCTTTTCGGGAGAAAAAATTGGAGTTCCTGTTGATATGTCGGTCAGATTATATGCTGACACGCTGGCTTGATTACTCTATTCGTGACTGAATGAATGGATTCCGTCAGTCGTGCAACCAATTCAGCTACGAGAAGTATTCGGCTTTGGCTATGCCGTTGGTGTTCAGCGAAAAGAAGATGCTTGTTTTCTCTTTTCGCAAGTACAGTCTTTCAAGAACGGCATTGCGCACCTGCTTCGCACTGTATGTGCCGATACGGAACGCAAGGGCGATTATCGTTTCAAGGCTGTAAACCTCCATGCTGCACTTGTCGGACAGTCGGATGGTATGCCTTATCTCACACTCATTCAGAATGCCGTTCTTGCAGAGTGTCTTTATCCCTGCCCTGATAGTCGGGGCGGTTACATTGAACAACTCGCAAAGCTCCCACTCACTCATGGCGGTTGCCTGTATATCTTTCGGCATAACTACATTGCCGAACTCGTTCATTGTTATGATGTTTCTTTCCTCTTTCATTATCGTTTGATTTAAGGGTTACTGAATGGCATTGCAAATGTTCTTTTCCATATCCTCCAGTTTGTGCGACAATGTTTCCATATCCTGACTAATCTTTTGGGCTGTGATTTTTGCGTAAATTTGGGTCGTTTTTATGTTGGTATGTCCCAAAAGTCGGCTGACGGTTTCAATGGGTACTCCGTTGGATAACAGCACAGTGGTCGCTGCCGAATGTCTTGCTACATGATAGGTCAAGTGGACTTTTATACCGCACAACTTGGCAATGGCTTTCAGCTTCTTGTTGCAAGTCGTGTTACTCGGCATGGGGAATACTTTATTATCTCTTGTCATACCCCTGTACTTCTCTATTATCTTTCGGGGAACATCCAACAATCGGATATTGGATTCCGTGTTAGTTTTCTTTCTTCGGGTGATAATCCACAGATTTCCGTCAAAGAATGTTTGCAGGTTGTCTTCCGTAAGGTTCTTGACATCGGAATATGCCAAACCTGTAAAGGTGGAGAACAGAAATAAATCCCTGACAAGCTCGTGTGTCTTGTCGGGCATATCGGTGTTCATCATTGTGTGTATCTCCTCTCTCGTAATATACCCTCTGTCCACGCTTTCGGGAGAGTTGATGTACCCTGCAAAGGGATTGAACGGCAGACGACCGTCATTCCTCGCTATGGAAATAATGTGTTTCAGCACAATCATGTAGCCCCAAATGGTATTGGTGCGGCATTTTTTCTCAGTACGCAGGAAATACTCGAAGTCGTTGATGAACGAGAGGTTCAACTCTTTTAACGGAATATCTTCACGCTTGTAGGTATGGGGTAGGAACTCACGGATGTGCTTGCAGACGGTAACATAACGTCGGAATGTTCCTTTTGCCCTGCTGTGTCCCACTTTCTTGGCAAATTCGCTGTTGTGTTGTTCAAACAGTTTTAGCAAGGTTTCCTGTTTGATACCGATGCCGAGATAGGCATCTTTCAACTTGGCAGCAGTGACATAACCGTCCGTCTGCATCAACTCTTGATAACGGCGGTTTATCTCCACTCTGATTTTGTCAACGGCACGGTTGATTCTTTGCGCTTCGGCACTCTTACCCGAAGCACGGTTGTTCTTCACGTCCCACAGGCGCAAGGGAACATCCATCTTGCAACTGAACTGCTTAATCTCTCCGTCCACCGTAATGCGACACATCAAAGGCAGGTTGCCGTTGGGTTTCTCACTGCCTTTCTTCACGTAGAACAATACCTTAAATGTACTTCTCATAACTCACTTTTTTTTGGTTACAAAATTAATTCATAGTGAGTTACCGACAGATACGACACATAACGCCAAACGATGCAAAATTTAGGTTTCGCAAGAAATTTGCATCATCGCACGGGTAATGATAAAGTAACTGAACTTTTGCTGCGTTTGTCCATATTCTGTCTCTTCTTGGCTTTTGAACAAGAGAAAAATATAGCGTAACGAACGCTTTTTCAGTCTGTTCGCTACGCTTTACTCAAATTTGCTATTCCGTTAGGTGTTTATTTTAAGACTTCAAATTTCTCTTCAAGTTTAAATTCACGACGGCGTAGGAGAGAAATGCCACAATGGCAACAGGAAACAGCAGACTGTAGGTCATGGTCACCTCAACGGTAATAAACGTGGCCATGAGCGGCGCACGCACTATTCCCGCCATAGCCCCGGCCATGCAGACGTACGCTATCTGTGAGGGGGGAAGCGGGCATCCCAAAGCTCCCAGCCCCATGGCCGACAGAGTCCCGGCCATACATCCCGCAAAGAGGGTAGGAGCGAAAGTGCCGGCCACTCCGCCCGTATAGTTGGTGGTGTACACCGCCGCTCCTTTCACCAGCAGGATTCCTGCAAGCATCAGGACAATGGCCCACTGCCCGGACACCCCGCTCAAAGGGCTGTAGTCCAACACACTGTGCAGGTCCCCTGCCAACATCTTCTGCAAGGCGACGTAACCCTCGCCGAAAAGGGCCGGCATACAGAAAATCAGGAGCCCGAGAAATATGCCGCCCCCCAATTCCCGCACCAGAGGGGTAGCCACGGACATCCAGCGCCGGCTCATGTAAAGGCCGCTACCGTTGTACCAACGGCAATAAAGGCCCATAAAGACACCGACAGGAAGCAGCCACCATAAAGCGCTGTAATCAAAATCGGTGACGGCATTGGCCCAGACCAGACCCGGAGTCATGCCGGAAAGCAGGCAAGCGGTAAACGCCCCTACGAGACAGCAAGCCACAAGTCCGAGTAGCGGAACAGCGGTAAGCTGCATGCCCAACACCTCAAGTACGAAGAATACACCCGCCAAGGGAGCCTTGAAGATGGCCGATATTCCGGCCGCCGCTCCGAACCCCACCATTATGCGGGTCATGCCGGGAGCAAGCCTGAAAAAACGTGCCGTGTTGCTCCCCATAGCCGCTCCGGCATAAGCTATCGGTCCCTCGGCACCCGCAGAGCCTCCCAGGCCCACAGTGACGGCACACCCGAGGATGGGCTGATAGGCCAACTGATGAGGCAGAGCGTAATGCCCTGCGCGCAGGGCGCGTCTCAACCTATCGGTGCCTCGGCTCACATCGCGCCGGAACAGGCGCCGCTGCATCCACCCGCAAATCACAAGCCCCGACAGCGGACATACCAGCAACTCCCAGTTGAAGCCCCCTTCGGTTAGTCTTGAAGTCAGAGAGGAGGATAAAATGCGTATCAGGTATTTCATGACCCAGGCTCCGACGCCACAGACCATGCCGGTGAGTACACACGCAAGCAACACACGCGAGCGCTCCGACAGGTGTCTCTGACACAAGCCGGCGACATCAGCCGAGAATTTATATATGACCGGCCTCAAATATGTCCTGTAAAATATCATCCCGGGTAGAGATTTTTTATATGAGAATATAACACCTGCAGGAACGGGTGTGTTCAAAAGTCTAAAAAAGATGCAGAGATAAACATTTGAATATCAACTGAATTTCAAAACAGGCTTAAAAAACGGCAAAAATAATGACAAAAAAATTTGGCGGGATGAGAAAAACACACTAACTTTGCACTCGCAATCGGGAAGCAAGCGAGCTTCACCCCGCCGAAAGCAAATGAATGGTGCGTTAGTTCAGCTGGTTAGAATACATGCCTGTCACGCATGGGGTCACGGGTTCGAGTCCCGTACGCACCGCCGAGGAGAGAGGAAAGAGCAACATGGTAAACTTCGGTTTCCGGTTGCTCTTTTTTTGTGTCTCGGAGGCTATTGCTTGGTGGTTTGCGAGATTTTTACGAAATTTGCACCAAATGGCTAAAATAGGTGATACCGTCCGTTATTTGAATGCCGTGGGCGGCGGCAAGATTGTCCGCATAGACGGACGTATGGCATACGTGGATGAGGATGGCTTCGAGACCCCCGTGCTCCTCTCCGAACTCGTAGTGGTGCTACCCGCCGGACATGAGTCCCATGCCGGCGCAGGCAGACTGATGTTTGACCAGAAAGCAGTAGACGCCGTCAAGGCGCGCGACGTACAGGAGCGTAAGGCTGAGGAGCTGACAAAGGAGCTGAAACCCGAACCCCCGAAGCCCCTCCCCGTGGAGGAAACCAAACATGGAGAGAAACTCAACCTCGTGCTGGCATTTGAACCTCAGGATGTGAAACACCTCAGCGAGACCCGGTTCACCGCCTCTCTGGTCAACGACTCCAACTATTTTCTCTCCTTCGCCTTCCTGAGCTACCGGGAACATGAGTGGAGCGTGATATATGAGGGCTCTGTGGAGCCGAACATGGTCGTGGACCTCGCCACCTTCGGCCACGCGGACCTCGGACAGTTCGAAAAGTTCGCCCTCCAGGCTTTCGCGTTCAAGCGCGACAAAGATTTCGAACTGAAGCCGGCCATCAGCTGCGAGCGCAAGATTGACCTCAAGAAATTCTATAAGCTGCATTGTTTCAGGCCGGGCATCTATTTCGACACTCCGGTGTTGGAGGTGCCTCTGGTGCGTGACGACATGGCCGTACAGGTGCCTGTGGCGGATGCCGTGGCACTGCGTCAGTCTATGGGTGGAGCCCCCGTGCCCGACACTCACCGGCTGACCGAAAAATATGCCAAGGAGCGCGGGAGCAAGCGCCAAAAGCGCAACGACGCCGACAATCCGCACAAACTGCTGCCTCTGATTGAAGTGGACCTGCATATAGACGAGCTGGTGGATACCACCGCCGGTATGGACAACAAGGCTATGCTGGACTTGCAACTCGACACCGTGCGCCGGACCATGAAGTCCAATGCCAAGCGCCTGGGACAGAAAATCGTCTTTATCCACGGCAAGGGAGACGGGGTGCTTCGCGAGGCTGTGCGCTCTCTGCTAAGACGCGAATACGGCGCTTGCGAATTGCAGGATGCCTCTTTCCGCGAATATGGGTTCGGAGCGACATTGGTAACTGTAAGACAATCCGCCAAATGAGTGCGAAGAACGAAGTATGGTGGACAGCACCGGCTGTGAGCGACGACGGACGGACTGTCCTGGTCTCGGGCCGCGACTGCATGGACGAGGCCATGGCCTCGGGCAAGTATCAGGACCGTGTGGAGCTGACATGGGCTTACGCCCCTACTCCGGATGGACTGCCGGATACGCCTGTCGCCGAGCTGATGGAGCAGGCCGACAACGCCCTGCGCGAGGCTCTGAAGAAGGAGAAAGGTTGCCTCCTGACCGGTGTCTACACCGGCGCCGGAGAGCGCAACTGGGTCTTTTATGTAAAACGCACCGGCATTTTCCAGTCCATGCTCAACCGCGCCTGGGCCGACCTCCCGTTGCTTCCCGTCAGCATCTCCGCAGAGAAGGACCCTGGCTGGGAGGAATACCGCGAAATGAGAGACGCGACATATATACCCGACGGCGAATGAGACTTTTGCACTTTTACATACTAAGCCTGCTGGGGTTCCTCCTGCTACCCTCCTGCGGCAAGAACGAGTTCACACTCTCCGGCTCCCTGAGCGACTCCCGGGGTAAGACACTGCGCGTCATATACCGCGCCGCAGACAAGAAGCGCTCTTTCATAGAAGACAATCCTGTACCGCTGGAGGCCGACGGTGCCTTCTCGATGAAGGGAATAGTGGTTTTTCCTACTGTGCTTTGGGTCACGGATATGCAGACGGGCGAGCTGCTGCTCCCCATCTATGCCGAGCGTGGCGACGAACTCACCCTCTCCGGCAAGTACTCCGAACCGTGGGGATGGACCGTGAATGGCAACAAGGTGATGGAGCGATACTCGGAATGGGCCAAAGCCAATGCCCCGGCCCTGAAGTCGGGAAACACGGCTAAAATCAATGCCGCCATAGCCGGATATGTAAGCGAGAACCCGGACAGCCGCACCGCCGCGTTCCTGCTCTTGACCCGATTCGATATACGGGACCACGAGGCGCAATACAAGAGCCTGCTCGCCAAGTTGGACATGGACGAGGATGACCTCAAGGAGATGCAGGAGGCGTGTATGGCCGTGCAGACAGCCAGTGTGCCGCAGGTGCCGAAGAAGTTCTCCATGAGGCTGCCGGGAACTGCAGACTCGCTGATGAACGTAGACATCGCCGGTGCCTCACGCACCCTGGTTTACTTTTGGAACGACTCCCCCACCGGCGAGGAAAGCAGCCTAATCGAGTCCCTGGATGCCGACACCGCACGCCGATGCGTAAGCATCTTCATGGACTCAGACACCGTACGCTGGCACAACATAATCAAGAACGACAAGGCCCTGAAGACAACCCGCCCCTACCGCGCCCTCGGCGCCGAGGCCAACCCTCAGGTCAAGGCAATGGGAGTGACACGCACACCCTATATGATTGTCGTCGACTCCGCCGGCAAAATCCTGTACCACGGCTCCGGCGCTGCCGAAGCCCGTTCTTCACTCTTCAAATAACCGTCTTCTCCCCTATGCTGACTAAAATCTGTTCGTCCGCCGTACATGGCATCGAAGCCTTCCCCGTCACCGTCGAGACCCTTGCGGAACGCGGCACCATCTTCACGATAGTGGGTCTGCCGGACACCGCTATCAAGGAGAGCCAGACGCGCATAGTCTCGGCCATGAAATCCTGCGGTCTCAACTTCCCGCATACCCGCCTCACCATCAACCTCTCCCCGGCGGACGTCAAGAAAGAGGGCGCGGCTTTCGACCTGCCCATGGCCATAGGTATTCTCACTGCCGGCGAACAGATTCACGTAGAGGGACTTGACACATACATGATTGCCGGAGAGCTGAGCCTGGACGGCTCGGTGCAGCCGGTGCGCGGCATCCTTCCGATGGCCATAAAGGCCCGGCAGATGGGGCTGAAGCGCATGATTGTACCTGCCGCAAACGCCACAGAGGCCGCTGTGGTAAACGATGTGGAAGTGTTTGGCGTCGAGACCTTGCGCGAGGCCACAGACCTGCTCATCGGAGCCGGAGGCCCGCAGCCCACTGTAGTGGATACCAGGCGCGAATTTCATAAAAACGCCGAAAACCATGACATGGATTTCTCTGACGTAAAAGGCCAGGAAATGGTGAAACGCGCCTTCGAGGTGGCATGCGCGGGCGGCCACAACATCCTATTGGTAGGCAGCCCCGGCTCCGGCAAGAGCATGATGGCCAAACGCCTGCCCACCATACTGCCTCCCCTCAGTCTTCAGGAAGCGTTGGAGACCACCAAGATACACTCCGTGGCCGGACGCCTGAAACGCGGTTCCATGCTCATGACCAGCCGCCCCTTCCGTGCCCCGCACCACACCATAAGCCCCGTGGCATTGGTGGGCGGAGGCTCCAACCCTCAGCCGGGAGAAATTTCCCTGGCAAACAATGGAATCCTTTTCCTTGACGAATTTCCGGAGTTCAGCCGCCAGGTATTGGAAGTGCTGCGTCAACCCCTGGAGGACAGGAAAATAACCATTTCAAGAGCGAAATACACCGTAGACTATCCGGCATCCTTCATGCTCGTGGCAAGCATGAACCCCTGTCCCTGCGGATATTACGGACACCCCACGCGCCCCTGCACCTGCGCGCCCGGAGCCGTGGCCCGATACATGAACCGCATCTCCGGTCCGCTGCTTGACCGTATAGACATACAGGTGGAAATACAGCCCGTGCCTTTCGAGCATATCGCCTCGCAGGCACCTGCAGAGAGCAGCGCCTCCATCCGCGCCCGAGTAGTAGCAGCCCGCGCCATACAGCAGAAACGCTTCGCCGGCGAACCGGGCATCTACTGCAACGCGCAAATGAACACCCGACTGCTCCGGCAGCACGCCTGGCCCGACGCCCAAGGACTTGAACGTCTGCGCAAAGCCATGGAGCGCAACGACATGAGCGCGCGCGCCTTCGACCGCATACTCCGCGTAGCCCGCACAATAGCCGACCTGGACAACTCAGAACAAGTCCTGCCGGCCCACATAGCCGAAGCCATAGGCTACCGCAACCTCGACCGCTCATCCTACGGCACCGCCTTCTGACTCCAAGCGGAGCTAAAGCCCCGCTTCACTCCTCCCAAAAAAGAAAAGGTTGGCGGTATTGGGAATTATTGCTAAATTTGCGAAAAAATTTATTATCCGGCAGCGTTCAATTTACAGGACCTGCTTTAACTGATATCATGAAAAAGATTGTTATGGTGACGGGCGCCACCAGCGGCATTGGCCGCGCTTGCGCCCTGAAATTCGGCAAAGCCGGCTATAGGGTGATTATCACGGGGCGTAGGGCCGATGCCCTCGCGGATTTGTCTGCCGAACTGGCCGATACGGGCGTGGAGAGTCTGGTGCTCGTGTTTGACGTGCGCGACCGTAAACTTGCCGAGATGTCGGTGAGAAGCCTTCCGCAGGACTGGAGGGAAATTGACGTACTCGTGAACAACGCGGGTCTTGCCCTCGGTCTTGAACCTGAGTATGAGGGGGATTTCGATGACTGGGACACTATGGTCGACACCAATATCAAGGGCCTGCTCACGACACGTCTGATTGTGCCCGGTATGGTGAAACGTAACAGGGGACAGATTATAAATATCGGTTCTGTGGCCGGCGATGCCGCTTACGCCGGAGGCAATGTATACTGCGCCACCAAGGCGGCGGTAAAGACCATTACCGACGGTCTCCGTATAGACGTGGCCGACACCGCGCTGAGGGTCACCAACATAAAGCCAGGTCTCGTGGAGACTAATTTCAGCCGCACCCGCTTCCACGGTGACACCGAGCGCGCCGACAACGTCTACAAGGGAATCAAACCGCTCACCGGCGATGACATAGCCGACGTGGCTGTCTATGCGGCCGAGGCTCCGGCCCATGTGCAGATTGCCGAGGTGCTGGTGCTCGCCACACACCAGGGTTCCGGCTCTGTAATAGTCAGGAAATAAAATGCTATTGTCTACATTTTTTAAAGCGCATCGCGAATCATAGGGATTCTCACCTCCTATTCATACAATACCTAAATCCAATATGACTAAACTTACAATTAACGCCTCTAAACTGGTATTTGCCGCCTCTTTGGCTCTGCTGCCTGTTTCGTTGGCGGCTGCCGGCAACAAGCCTGTGGCTCCGGTCAAGAACGGCGGCATATCTACAGAGATGCTCGGTCGTCTCAAGTCCGCTTATAAGGCAGACGGCTCCACCAAGGCTTTGCGTAATGCTTTGGCAGGCAATGACATCAACAAGATTGCCGTCAACGCCGACAACCGTAACGGTCTGGACACCCACTTCTCCCACCGTGTGCCCAGCAAGGGCATCACGGACCAGAAGAGCAGCGGACGCTGCTGGCTGTTTACCGGGCTAAATGTGCTGCGCTCTCAGATGATGCGCGACAATGACCTCAAGGAACTCAAGCTCTCTCAGAATTACAACTTCTTCTATGACCAGCTTGAGAAGGCGAATCTCTTCCTTCAGGGCGTGATAGATTACGCCGACCGCCCTATGGACGACAGAATGGTGGACTGGCTGTTCCGCAATCCTCTCAACGACGGCGGTCAATTCACCGGCCTGTCCGAGAACGTCACGAAATATGGCGTGGTGCCCGACGGGGTGATGCTCGAGACTTACAGCAGCAACAACACTGCCCGAATGAATAGCCTTATCTCGCTCAAACTGCGCGAGGATGGCCTGGAACTCCGCAAAATGAAGGCCTCCGGCGCTTCGAAAGAGAAGCTGGCCCGCCGCAAAGAGGAGATGCTCGGCAACGTCTACCGTATGCTCGCGCTCACCCTCGGCGAGCCGCCCGCACAGTTCACCTGGTCCCGTTTCGACTCCAAGGGTGACCTTGTGTCAACCAAAACCTACACTCCCCAGTCTTTCTATCAGGAGTTCGCAGGAAACGACCTCCGCGACAACTACGTGATGCTGATGAACGACCCCTCCAGGGAGTATTACAAGATGTATGAGATAGACTACGACCGCCACGAATACGACGGCCCCAACTGGACATACCTCAACCTCCCCACAGAGGAAATCAAGAAGATGGCCATAGAGTCCATCAAGGACAGCACCGCAATGTATTTCTCTTGCGATGTAGGCAAATTCCTTGACCGTGACAAAGGTGTGCTTGACCCTTCGAATTTCGACTATTCGGAGCTGATGGGCACTCAGTTCGGCATGAACAAGGCTGACCGCATACGCACCCACGCGAGCGCCTCTTCCCACGCCATGACATTGGTGGCAGTCGACCTTGACGAGAATGGGACTCCCCGCAAATGGATGGTCGAGAACAGCTGGGGCGACGGGCCTAACGACGGCCACCTCATCCTCACCGACCCCTGGTTTGACGAGTATATGTTCCGTCTGGTGGTGGAGCGCAAATATGTGCCTGAGAATCTGGCAAAACTTCTGAACCAGAAGCCTATCCTGCTCCCCGCCTGGGACCCCATGTACTAAAATTCCTCCACTGCAATTAGGGAAAAGGAAACGCGGACGTAAATTATACCTGATGTAGTTCCGCTCCATCCCTACTCTTAATTAAAGGGGGCTGTGCTAAAATTCGCATTTTAACACAGCCCCTCAGTCATACTAAAACGACAATCCGTTTTAGGCCGTATTTACGAGCAAAGGCCGTGTGAGACCTTGCAGTCGTCACACAGCCCTTGTTGAATAAATCGAGGAATAGAGGAAAGTTAACGCAACACTTTTTCCGCCTTGAATGAGCCGTCAGCAAAACGAGTACATTTGATTACCGGTACTCCGGACGGGTTTTCAATCCGTTGTCCTGTTAAATCCAGATAATATATTTCCAGAACAGCCTTGTCATCTTCCAAAGAGTCTTTCAAAGAACTTGACTTGACATAAGCAATGGGAGAATAGAACTTCTTGCCATCAACCTCGGTTACCGAGCGTACGCCTATTCTGTCATAACCATCGGAATAAAGATACACAGCGTGGTTCAGTCCGACACTGAACAAGTCATAGTTGTCAGTAAAAGTATAGGGTATATCCGCAAGGCTATTTTCAAGAGATTGATACACATCGGTGGTTAAAGTAAGAACTTCATCGTCCACATAAATATTGTAGTACATATTTTCCGGATTAATAAGCAATCCATCGTTATTCCAGAAAGGCAAGTTGAAGTTAATAGTGCCATAACCCTGGTCTTCCGTATAAGGATTGTAAATCAGAATTTCAGGAGTGACAGGTGCATCAGCTATATAATCCTCTTGGCGAATAAAGGAAGGCTCCATGAAAAGCGAACCTCCGCCCACTTTAGACTCACCATTGGCAATGGCAAAACCGGTGTTTGGCTCAACAAAGGTCAAAGTATGTTTTTCCCTGTCCCATTTAGCCGAAAGTTTGTCTGTAGGAGCTATTGTCTCAACAAATCCTCCGGTTTCCGGGTCCGGAATAGTCTCGGGTGCGGCAGCCACAAAGTAGTAAAAGAAATCCTCGCTTTCACTCACTCCCAAGAACTGATTGGTGGGGAATATAACGGTGCTTCCATCGCTCGCAATGTCTGCCGTGATGCACACTTTCGGGTCCGGCATGAGACCTGCCAAATAGATTTTGTTATTCTCCACAGCTATATCCACAAACCGGGCGTTGGTGCTATGACGCATGGCATAACGTTCCGTTGTCACCCCTTCGGGGATAGTTATTGCATTAGCCTTGAGTTTTGTCCATTTTATGTCGGAGTAAGCTATGCCAAACCAACGCAGTTCACATCCTTCAGAGCCGTTTTCAGTGGCTTGTTCATTAGTATCGGGGTCAAACACATAGCATATACCGATTGCAGTGTCTAAGTCGGCTACTTGCAAATTACCTTCATCGTCTGTATGCAAAGTAAGCGTTTGATTGGCGGATACTTCCATATCCGTAGAATCATCGTTGAGATTTACACAACAAGCATAATAGTAATAGCGGTCATCATTGTAATCTTCATCGTACATGATTTGAGGAAACCTCAGGATGACGTCGCCTGTTTCTGCATCCTTATGACCGGTTAACCATCCACAACCCTCAAAGTCGGTGAAAACACCGCCCATAAAGACTTGCCCGTCATCAGTTTCTACAATTTTAGAGGGCACGGATGATTCTCCACCGTACTCTAAAGGGCCGAGCAGGTGCATATATTTAGTGCATGAGCGTGTGTACCACCCGGGATTCCCGGCAAGGGTTGTTCAATAGTCTGCGCGCTTACGAACACAGGGCAAAGCGAGGCTACTACAGCTACAATTTTAAATCCTTTCATCATTTTAATTGTTTTGATATGGTGAATATTATTTTTCTTCATGGAATTGCAATTTCCTTTCAATATTGATATTAATGTCTGCATCCGAGGCATACATACATGTGTCTCTATCTCTGTCAAAGCCGCTTGTATTCTTTCGCTTCTCTATCCTTGCTCCGTCAGAACAAGCGCCTATCATTGTAGGTAGAACTGTGACCATACATCCCAGTGATATGTCCTTTACTTTTTTGAGCATGATTCTTTTGTGATTATCAGTTTTGATGTTGCAAAGTTAACAAGTTGTTGATTTACATCTATGTACTTGGGTGTTCAAAGCAGTGTAAAAATACTTGTACATTGATTTGTACACTCATAGTGAGGCGTACACTATTGTTCAAAGGCATAAATTATAATAGCCGTAGAAATGGCCCGATAATGTAAAAACTTTTTTTGCATTTGTTGATGAAATTACTTAATTTTGTCACTCTTAAGTAATCCGTTATAATTGTTATCATGCACCGTATTTTTATCCAGTTGCTAACAACGTCAATTCTGCTTGTATTGCTGATTGTTTCATGCGGTCACAACGGCTATCCACGTATATTGTATGAGGCAGACAGACTTACGGAAGAAAATCCGGATTCAGCGTTACGCCTTTTACGTAGTGTAGAAAAGCGTATGGATGCAGAACCGGAAGCCACACGTATGTATTGGCGTTTGCTCGTAATAAAGGCATCGGACAAAGCATACCAACCTCTCTGCAAGCCTGATGAAATGCTGGATATTGTAGATTATTATGACGGAGGCGGAGACAAGGAGCTATTGCCCGAAGCTCTGTATTACGCAGGCAGGGTTTATCGCACTGCTAACGACGCTCCACGAGCCAGTCAGTATTTTATGGAAGCGCTCCGGGCGATTGATGCTTCTTCATCTCCGGAGGATTTTGCCCGTCTGAAAGGCAAATGCTTCAGTCAGCTTGGCTCTGTGTACCTGTATCAGGATTTATGTGCCGAAGCAATAGAAAAGTATCAACAGGCTTTTAATATTAATAATGAGTCTGACGACACAGTCGGTATGGTGTTTAATTTACGTGATGTGGCCAACACATACTTGTCTATGTCCAAGCCTGACAGCAGTCTCATTTATTGCAATCGCGGCATAAATCTGGCATCCTCCATGCGTGACACCCTTTTTCTGCATGAATTATATTTGCTAAAAGTTGTTGCCCAAATTGAGAAAGGTGATTACAAACTTGCCAATGAAGATTATCAAAAAGCCCAAAAATTCTCCGGTATAAAGCCTACCATGGCTCAATACACTATTGGCGCACGATTAGCTTATTCCACAGGTGACACTTCAGAGTGTCAGCGCATGAGCATGAAAATGCTTAATGAAGGAAACTTACATGACAAACGATGGGCTTCCAAGACATTGGCCGAACTTGCTCTAAAAAGTAATAAGCCACAGCAAGCCATGGATTTTATCAATCAATACATAAGTTTGGATGACTCAGTATCTAAAATAGACCGGGCGCAAACTATCATAAAGATGAATACGCTGTACGACTACACATTGCGTGAAAATGAGAATACAATGCTCAAAGCCCGAAATACAAAATTGATATGGCTTGTAGTTGCTGCAATAATTATGTTAGCTTCATTCTCGTTGGCAGCCATATTCTATATGCGATACAAGAGACAACAGCACGCCTTGATGAAACTTAAAATAGACAAACTTGAAGCAATGCGCTCTGAAAGTGCTTCTATGAATGTCAAGCGCATGAGCAATAATGTCTCTCAGATAGAGGCTTCAGACATTTATCAGCAAATATGCCGTAACATAAATGACCCGTCGGGACCTGCGGGGCTTTCATCAGACGAGTGGAAACAGGTA
Source organism: uncultured Bacteroidales bacterium (assembly GCA_900547755.1). Classification (GTDB taxonomy): domain Bacteria; phylum Bacteroidota; class Bacteroidia; order Bacteroidales; family Muribaculaceae; genus Lepagella. Next base: position 17,867 of record URIC01000023.1, on the reverse strand, counting down.
ACTGCCACGCTACAGAGCATTTATCCGGATTTTGAAAACAGTCTGTTGTCTTTATGTCGGATGAATGATAACGAAATGAAAGTTTGCCAATTGCTTAAAATGGGGTTCACCCCTTCTAACATAGCCGCTTTAACATGTCACAGCAAAGAATCAGTGTCGGCGACACGTCGCCGTCTATTTGAGAAAGCATTCGGACAGAAACGCGCTCCAAGCGAATGGGATAGTTTTATCCGCGCTCTTTAGAATTAAATATTGTCAGATTGCATCATGGCCCGCTCCACCTCCCCGTCTGAATCAGGTAGTTCAAAAACTTTAGTCAGAACAGACGGCGGTGTTTAATCCAGAAGTGAAGCAAAGCGCGAGCGTGAGCCCTGGCTATGGGAGAGGTAAGCCGCCGGTTGGTAATCCGCCGCCAGTGGTGACGGATACATACCTGCGGCAAGTAGGCTGTCAGCCACCCGGCCTTGTGGGCGCGCAGGCAAAAATCCGCATCCTCCGGACCATAGAATATGACCTCGTCAAGCAGACCTATACGGTCAAATACCTCCCGGCGTATCATCTGGCAGGCGCCGATAATGTAAGTAGGGTGTATTACATGAGGGGGCAATTCCACCGGCCGTTGGCTGCGGCACAGCTTGCCCCAGACCACATTACGTACCTTCTGCCACAGTCCCGGATATGTTTTGAACGAGTCCTGCAGATTACCCTCGCCATCGCGCAAGGCGCACCCGGCGATTCCCACCTCAGGGTGAGTGTCCAGATAGGTCATGAGCGCCTCCAATGCGTCTTCGTCAGCCTCCGTATCGTCATCCAGGAACAGGATATACTTGCCTTGCGCAAGCTCCACTCCCCGGTTGCGGGCGTAAGCCACACCCCGGTTCTCGGGCAGCAGTTCAGTCACCACCTGCGGCCACTCGGCGGCCATGTAGGCGGCCGAACCGTCGCGGGACCCGTTGTCCACCCACACCAGTTCCACATCCTCGCGTCGCAACACGGTTGCGAGCGAATCAAGACAACGGCGCAACATGGACAGGGAGTTCCAGGAAATTATGACTATGGAAAGACGCATCCGTATCAGCCGAACAATTTGACCTTAAGAGCCTTGAAGGCGGCGACAAACTCCTTCGGAGACGAGAAACGCCTCAACTGCCTGAAGATGAACCTCGGGGAAGTGAAGAAACTGAGGTTTGCCTTATAGAGGGCCTTCTCCATCTGCCGGGCCGTAAGATTCGGATAACTGAGTATGGACTCGCGCTGCACATCGGTGGGACGGTACTCCCCCCCTAAAATCCAGCCGTTCTTCAAAGCCAGATTATACAGCTCGGTACCCGGGAAGGGCGATATGATGTTAATCATCACCTGGTCTACGTGCATCTTCTTGGCCTTGCGCACGGTATAGCGGATAGTGTCCAGGGTCTCCAGGGGGGAAGTACCGATAAGTATGTTCAGCTTCACCGGCACGTCATACTTCTGGAGCAGGTCTATGGCGCGGTAAATGTCCTCGCACTTGAAGCCTTTCTTGATATACTTCAGTATCTCGTCGTCAAAGGACTCCACGCCAAGGTCTATGTAGGTGCATCCGCTGTTCCCCAAAGCCTTGGCTATAGGCTCGGTAATGGCATCCACCCTGGCCTGGCACCCCCACTTGAACCCGTACTTGCGCAGGGAATCACAGAGGGCGAGGGTGCGCTCCTCGTTCCAGATAAAATTGTCATCCACAAAGCAGAGGGCCCTGTATCCCTCGTCATGGAGCATCTTAAGCTCGGCGTCCACGCTCTCAGTGCTGCGATAGGATATGGGGGGCTTACGGCCATGGTTGGCGCGGTAGTCCAGTTCGCGGGCAAAGGTGAGAGAACTGGGCACACAATAAATGCAGTGGTAAGGACAATTGCGAGAGGTAAGAATAGTGGTGTACGGGCCGGTCTTCAGTTTTGGGTTATGAAACTCCAGCTCGCCCAACAGATGGCGCGCCGGAAAAGGCAGCTCGTCGAAACTGCGGCTCGGCTCGCGACTCGGGTTATGGTGCGCCTTTCCGTCGCGGAACCAGGACAGACCCGCTATCTCTCCGTAATCCTCCTTGCCGAGGGCAGTCATGCGCGCCCACTCGGTGACGGTAGCTTCAGGCTCTCCCCTCACCACAAAAATACGGGAATCCGTCAGGAAACGCTTGTGGAAAAAAGTAGGAGCCGGACCCATGAGCAAGAACTTCACTCCGGGACGCAGACGCAGAATGGATTGGATGGCGGGTATGTCGTCAGCCATGGATAGGTTCACTCCCCAGATGCAATATATGTCTGAATCATCCGAGGCAACCCACGCCTCCAGGTCCGCCGGAGTCTGCGGTCTGGGCAAGGTAAAGGACTTGAGACGCACGTCGTGACCTTCCCGCTCCAGCACGGCGGCGACTGTCAACTCATACAGATTGGGTATGGGATACACCACTCTGGTACATCCGGCAGAACGTTCTGCCGGACGATAGGTATCTGAAGCTGTGGGAGGAGTAAGAAATGTATATTTCATAGGAGACAAACGGAGGCCTCGTAGCCTGCCACTTATAAAACGTACTCTCCGCCCCTTTATTATACCGGCCCCATAACACACCTCGGAGCCGGCAAACAGCCCTGTCTACGGAGAGCGGAGACAGGAGAGAGACATTCGAGGCGGGATTCTTTACCCCGATATGCCCGATTTTAAGTAACTTTGCAGCCTCTAAGACATTTCCATTCCACAATCAGACAATGACATCCAAAGAATTTGAGATTTTCTTCCGAAAGCTGTACCTGCCGCTTGGCATGTACGCACTTCGCATTGTCGATGATGCGGATATAGCCGAGGATTTGGTACAGGATGCCTTTACGAAGGCTTGGCTATATATCGAGAACGGAGGTGAGATTGAGAATTTTTCCCCATTCATGTACAGGACGGTCCGGAATATATGTCTCTCGTATCTCCGAGACCGACAGGAAATGCTTGACGAAAGCAATATACCTGAAGTGAGGGAAGAAGCTATTGACACATCTTTCAGGGATGCAAGAATATGGAAAGCCATAGACGGCTTGCCGGAAAAATGCCGTGAGATATTTCTGATGAGCAAGCGTGACGGCCTCGCAAACGAAGAAATCGCAGAAGAGCTGGGCATCTCCATAAAGACCGTAAAGAACCAGATGACAAAGGCTTTCAGCCGGCTGCGCGAAGCATTGTCCGACGGCCATAAACCATTCTTTCTGCCGTTTCTATAATTTTTTTAAAATTCCTGATTTTAGCGTAGGACCTTTTCAGACATGATGAGTCATAAGAGTGGACAAATTACTTATCATAATGAAAAGGACAATATTTATCTTACTGGCTATTATGGCCTTTGCCAATGTTTCGGTAGCCCGTCAACCCAAACGCGGTTACCGAGGTTTCTTTGAATGGAGCAGCAGCGTCCGTTCTGACAATTTTGGAGTTTTCGACATACACGGAAACCTCAGGATAGAGCGTCAGGGTTCTTTTTATACCGGTTTCTCAACCTCGCACGGCTATCAGATTAATCCGATGTTTTTCATCGGAGCCGGTCTCGGAATGGAGCGGTGCGGGAAACTTGACAACTGGGTCGCTCCTGTCTTTATTCAAGGGCGGATAGACTTGAAATTCGGCAAATTCACTCCATTTGGAGATTTGAGACTCGGAGCCAATATCGCCGAAGGGACCGGCATATACATCTCGCCTGCCATAGGCTACAGATTCAACTGGGGGCGCAAGATGGGCGTCAATCTCGGAGCAGGCCTTACTCTTGCCGGATATAAAGTCGAACATTATGAAGGGACTGTGACCGGTCCGGATTCGTATGAGATTCAATACGTAGGCACCAGAAATCATATCCGTCCATATTTCACATTCCGTTTAGGCATAGATTTCTGAAAAAGCATGAAAGACAGAGAAGTTGATTTCATAGCACGCCACTACAGAAAAGGGAAATTCTCGCCGTATGCCGGCTGGCGTAGGCTCGGAATAGCTCCGCCTTACAAATGGAGGAGGTATAGAGTTGCCGCAGCTGTGGCCGCCACTGTCGTCCTGTCTGCGGCAGCGACGATATTATATAGGGAATATCAGACACATAGAGTTTATAATGCGGATTATGCGGCACAGCAGTCTGAGCCGGTCATACCTGATGCCGTAACCCCATTGGCGGAAGTCAGAGTCATAGACTTCGAGAATGCGCACTTACCGGATGTCGTCGAGAAAATAGAATCGGTTTACGGCGTCAAGGTCAACGGTATTCCGGCATCGCCTGAAGAATACGTGCTTTCACTCCACTATGAAGGTACGCCGGCCGACCTCATATCTGTAATAAACGATATTCTCGGAACGCAAATGACCGTGGCGGAGAGATGAAACAGCTTGTCTTATCCATAATGCTGTGCGTCGGCACCGTGTGCGTGGCTCAGAATGTCACAATCAGGGCAGTGGACCAACCCGCCTCAGCCGTGTTCAGAAGCATAGTCCGGCAGACCGGCAAGAACTTCGTGTATTCTTCCGAATTACTGAAAAATATGCGCGTGTCCGTAAATGTAAAGAATAAGCCTTTGAAGCAGACGCTTTCCATTATTTTCAAGGATTCGGATATCAAGTATGAAATCAAAGGTAAAAACATCATACTTAAAAGAAAGCCCAAACCCCAAAAAGCCAAAAACAGACCTTCTGTCACCGCCGTACCTCCGGCTATGCCGAAATACGATGCCATTGTCCCTAAAATGCTTGATGAAGTCATCGTGACGTCGCGCCTCGAAGCCCCGGCAGTCGAGACTGCGGAAATAGGTGCCAAGAAACTGACCGCACAGGAAATCATAAACACTCCCGTGCTGTTCGGAGAAAGCGATGTGGTGAAGGCATTGCAGATGCAGCCGGGCATATCCGAAGGTCAGGAAGGGATGGCGGGTATGCACGTACATGGAGGGAATGTCGACGAAAACCTGTATATGCTCGACAACGTGCCGTTATATCAGGTGAATCACTTCGCCGGGTTGTTCTCCGCTTTCAACGCGGAGGCAATCAGATATATAGACTTTTTCAAGTCCTCTATCCCGGCTAAATATGACGGGCGACTTTCCTCTTATCTCGATGTGCGCACGAAGAACGGTTCCCGTGAAGGTCACCACGGCTCATTCAGACTGGGTCTGACCTCGGGGTCATTCAATATCGACGGTCCAATCGGGGAAAAGACGACCTATTCGGTGGCATTGCGCCGGTCCTGGTTCGATGTGCTGTCGGTCCCTTTGCTCGCAATAGCCAATTCCTCAGACGACGTAGAGAAGATTCGTTTCCGTTATGCCTTCATGGATTTCAACGCCAAGGTGACTCACCGCTTTTCAGATAGGGCGACAGGATTTGCATCGGTCTATTTCGGCAATGACATACTGAAGACAGGCTCTTCAGACAAGCAAGTGCCTGAATCCGGATGGTATGACGATGACAGGGCGGATTTCCACTGGGGAAACCTTGTGGCGCAGACAGGTCTTGATTACAGACTCGCCCCATCGATGTCCGCTGAGTTCACCGCCGCCTATACCCGATATTTCTCAGGAATGAAACATGACTGGCTGTCAAAGGAGATTACGGATGCAGGAACCACGGAGTCACATTCCATAACCAAAACCGACAACCACATCGACGACTGGATTTTCCGTGCGGATTTCGACTGGAGAGCAAACGATGAAAACCGTGTGCGTTTCGGAGGAAACTATATTCTACACTCATTCCTGCCGGCAAGAACCGACCGCAAATATACCGTCGGCGCCACACAGACATCGACCCGGGATTACACATGGGCATATACGGCCAATGAAGCCAACATCTATATCGAGGACGACTGGAGGATAAGCGAGAGATTCAGAATGAACGCAGGACTGCACCTCTCGCTTTTCAACATAAGTCACAGGACCGATTACGGATTAGGCCCAAGGATATCCTTCAGCTACCGGCCTTACGAAAACTGGGCAATCAAAGCCGCCTATGCACGCACAAACCAATATGTACACCAGCTTTCCGAGACTTATCTGTCGTTGCCTACCGACCAATGGGTGCCGGTCACAGGTAAATTCAGACCTCAGAACGCCGGCAAGATTTCAATCGGCGCTTACTGGCAGTCGGATAGCAAAGTGTTCGCCGCATCGGCTGAAGGATATTATAAAATCATGCGTGAACTTGTGGATTACCGGGATGAATATTATCTGCAACCGCCTGCAGAGATGTGGAACGCCCAGTTGTGTTCAGGCAAAGGGACAGCCAAAGGCGTTGATTTCAAAATCGAGAAACTCCATGGGAAGCTCACCGGGCATATTTCCTATTCACTCGCATGGTCGGACCGTACGTTCCCCGACAAAAACGGTGGTATTAAGTTTCCGGCACGTTTCGACAACCGGCATACAATCCACATTCTGCTGAACTGCAACATCAGTGACAAGGTAAGCCTCAACGCCGCTTGGACGGGACATTCGGGCAACCGGTTCACTTTGTCGCCGCAGGTATGGGTGTCGCCTGATTTCGGCGACACCTACACTGGTGACGAATCTCCGCTGAAGACAGGGGTAAACAATTATCAGCTGCCGTTCTATCACCGTCTTGACCTTTCCTGCACGGTACGCAACAGACGTGGCTGCTGGACATTCAGCCTTTTCAACGCATACTGCCACATGAATACCGTGGCAATCCGGCGCACGTATGACAATAAGGACCGCCCCGTGTTCCAGAAAGTGAAACTTTTACCGATAATCCCCTCAATTTCATACACATGGCAATTCTAAGATACATAATACCGATATTGTCAGTCTTTTTGCTGACAGGTTGTTACGAGGACTTCAACCCGGAGATTGACACCAAACCGGTGCTTTGTCTGAACGCCTTGATAACAGCCGGAGAACCGATTGAGGTTAAGGTGACGCACACATGGGTGTTCAATGATGAAAAATCAGAGAGGAACCATGATGTCAAAGATGCCGTTGTGACCATTCTCGTCAACGAGAGGATTGTCGGCTCAGACTATCTGCCGAAAGAAGGAGATAAAATACGCATTGTCGCGGACAGCCCGACGTACGGGACGGCGACAGCTGAAGTGATTGTTCCTTACGCCACACCGATTGGGAAAATCAAGTTTTTACCGGTAGTGACTAATATCCGGAAATGTGACGAAGATTTCTTTCACCATGAGATGCTTGCCGACATTACATTCAATCTGAATATCGAGATGGATATCGATGACCCGGCAGGAACAGACGATTATTATCATTTCGGATACAACTGGTCAGCGCCGGTCGCACCTGATGATTCTCCAATATTCTCGGTCGGGAAGTTTGAGTATAACTCCGAGCCGATATTCAAAGAACATATCGGAGTGTTCGAGACCGTAATGGGGAATGACGAGGACACGAATTTCGTATTCTTCTCAGACCGCCAGTTCTCAGGAAAAACATATACGCTTCACCTCGACTTCTCTGACAACTCGTTTCGTGTCAAATCGCAGGATTATGACGAATCTCTGCTTGAATGTGAGGTGAATCTTTATCTTACCACAGTATCGCGGAGTTATTACAACTGGGCCGTATATAAATGGTATGCCGATGAAGGCATCATCGGAGACCTTTCCGACATCGGTCTTGCGGAATCAAAGTGGGGTTACAGCAATGTCTCCACGGGAGCGGGTGTCGTGGCAGCCCAATCATCATCCAAGTTTACGATAGATTTGAAGGAATTTCTGAAAACGACATTAAACGACAAATAAGATAAAAAGGCAATTTCTTATCGCAACCGTATTGTTCACGGCTCTCTCCTTCTCTTATTGCATAGTTCCTTTAGTGATGTTTTGTCCGACAGGCAGCCGTTGCGTCTACTGAGGCGCAACGGCTGCCTGTCTGCGGTTCTTGATGAAAATTTCATACGACTTGGAGCGGATATTTGCATTTTTTTTGCTATTTTTGTGCCTCAGAGCGGATTACGGGAAATATCTCCTTATACCCGGCATTGTCGCCGAACTTTTCAATACTCTGATTGTATGATATATATACACACCGAGAGCCAATTATATCGGCCCTGTCGATACCTGAATATACAAACTCAACTTTTATAGCATGACTCACAGAAAACTGTCCGGTGCCATCTTGGCAATCCTTTTAACCCTGTGTGTGGCTCTGCCGGCCTCGGCACAGCAGCGCAAGGGAAAGGTGTATGGCATCACATTCTACAACCTCGAGAACCTCTTCGATACCATCAACAACAATGGCAAGTACGACCTGGAGTTCTCCCCGAAAGGGAATCGTCAGTGGGACGGCGCCAAGTATTGGAAGAAAATCCACAACATCGCCTACGCCATCTCGCGCATGAACACCAAGACCACGCCCAACGGCCCGGCCGTCATCGGCGTGAGCGAGGTTGAAAACATCACCGTCCTCAACGACCTCGTGAACGACCCCCAGATAAAGGACCGTGGGTATAAGGTGATACACCACGACTCTCCGGATGCCCGAGGCATAGACGTGGGTCTGCTCTACAACCCCAAGGAGTTCCGCCCGCTCATGGTCACCAACCATCGCCTTAAGATTGACTCGCTGCCCTACTTCCGCACCCGCGACCAAATGTGTGTGGTAGGTCTGCTGGGAGGGGACCGCGTGGCCTTCATAGTCAACCACTGGCCCTCGCGACGCGGAGGCACCGAGCAAAGCAGCTGGCTGCGCGAAGCCGCCGCACAGCTCACCAAGTCCATCGCCGACTCCCTGCTCAATGTAGACCCCAGAATCGGCGTGATAATGATGGGCGACCTGAACGACTACCCCAACAACCGTTCCGTGACCGATGTCATGAAAGCCAGGAAGCAGGAGGCGAATGTGGCTCCCGGGGAGTTCTTCAACCCCTTCTGGAAGCTCTTTGACGACGGCATCGGCTCCTATATCTACAGGGGCGGCTGGGGTCTGTTCGACCAGATTATGGTTTCCTACAACATGACGGCCCAGGGTCTGTGCCCCCTCAAATTCCAGCGTGCCCGTGTCTTCAACGAGCAATTCCTGCGTCAGCAGGAGGGACGCTACAAGGGCTATCCGCTGCGCACCTACTCCGACGGAGTGTTCATGAACGGATATTCCGACCACTTCCCCACCGAGATATTCCTCTTCCGCGAAATCAAGTAAGCATATAACAAATCAACCCGAATAATATGAGACAAATTCTAATCCTGTTCGTATGCCTCGCGGCGTCCCTGTCGGCCTCGGCGGCCACCGGCCTGCGCGGTATAGTAGTGGACAGCCAGACCTCGCAGCCCGTGGCAGACGCCAATGTGCTGCTGTCGGACCAGGCTATCCTCGTGGTGACGGACGCCACAGGCTCCTTCACCATCTCTAACGCTCAGGTAGGCTCCGATGTGCTTCAGATTATTGCCAACGGTTACTCCGACCAGTACATGGACGTGGAAATCGTGGCCGGCACAGTGCGCGACCTGGGACAAATCAAAATCACTCCCACCGGCTATGACGACGAGAGCTTCAACGCCAACACGGACTACATCTTCGACGAGATGGACCTCATGGACGATGACAGCTCCAACCAGTCCGTGGCTACCATTCAGGGCGCCAACGACAACGTCTATTACCAGAATGCCTCCTGGAATTTCCAGCCCATGTATTTCCGTATGCGCGGCTATAACTCCGAGATGCAGAAGGGATACATCAACGGAATGGAATTCAACGATGTGCGCAGCGGCCGCTTCAATTGGTCCGGTCTGGGCGGCATGACCTCCACCGCTTTCCGCAACAAGACCGTGGGCATCGGCACCGAGGCCGTGTCATTCGGTTTCGGCGGCCTGGGAGGCGCCACCAACTACACTACCTATGCTTCCGAATACGCCCCCGGTTTCCGAGGCATGGCCACTTACCAGAACTCCGACTATATGCTTCGCGCAGGCCTGCAATACAATTCCGGACTCAACAAGAACGGATGGGCCTGGTCCGCCACACTTATGGGCCGTTACGCCCCCGAGGGTGTGGTGGAAGGTACATTCTACAACTCCCTGGCCTACGCCCTCTCCGTACAGAAGGTGTTCAACGACAAGCACTCCATAAACATCACCACCTGGGGCGCACCTACACAGCGCGCCACACAGCAGTACTCATACCAGGAAGTATTCGACCTCCTGGACGACAATCTATATAACCCGGCATGGGGCTGGTGGAACGGCAAGAAGCGTTCCTCGCGCATACGCAACACATTCGACCCCTCGGCGATAATGAACTGGATATGGAAGCCCAAGGCCGGAACCACTGTAAACACGGCTATCGGTTTCCGCTCCAACCGCTACGCCACCACTTCCTTCGAGCGTACCTCCAACTCCTCGGACCCCCGTCCGGACTACTACCGCTATCTCCCCAGCTGGGTAGCCCCCACAGCTGAAGTAGGCACTGAGCTGTACAACCAGCAGAAAGCCACATACGACTACATCACCAACCAGTGGCTCACCAACAGCAACGTGAGCCAAATCAACTGGGATGCAATCTACTTCGCCAACAGGATGAACAGCGAAAGTTTCGACCGCAACCCCGAACTGCGCGGACAAAGCTCCTACATCCTCTCGGCACGCCACACCAACACCACTTCCTGGATGTTCAACTCCTACGTCAACCACAGAATCGACGACAATCAGACCCTGCAGGGCGGCGTTTCGTTCAACTACTCCGATTCCCATTTCTACAAGACGGTCTACGACCTGCTGGGCGGTGAGTTCTGGACAGATATCGACTCCTTCTACGAGCGCGATTTCGACTCCTCCGACCCCAAACTGCAGAACAACCTGCTCAACCCCAACCACAAGGCCAAGAAAGGAGACACCATAGGATATGACTACAACATACGTTACTACAACGCAGCCGCCTGGATTCAGCACCAGATAATCACCCGTCACTGGGACGTGAACTATGCCCTGACGATGTCCTACACCAACTTCATGCGCCACGGCAATTTCAAGAACGGACGCAACCCCGACAGCTCCTATGGCGCCGGCAAACGCCACACATTCGACAACGCCGGCATAAAGGTGGGCGCGACTTATAAGCTGAACGGCCGCAACTACTTCGTATTCCACGGAGCATACGGCACCACAGCTCCCTCCTACTACACCTCTTATATCTCCGCCAACATCAAGGACGCCACAGTACCCGACCTTAAGAGCGAGCGCTACCTGAGCGGAGACATCTCCTATGTCTGGAACTACGACCGCTTCCGCGGTTCTGTCACCGGATACTGGACACACACCTGGAACGGTATGGAGTATACCCTTTATTACGATGACATCAACGGTACCAACGCCACCTCCCTGCTCAATGGCGTGGAGCGCGAGTACAAGGGCATCGAACTGGGCATGAGCTATGCCATAACGCCCTCCCTCACCCTATCCGCCGTCGGCACACTCTCCCGCGCGCAATACAAGAACAGGCCCACCGCCTACATCTCCTACGAGAACGGCCTGTACGACGACCGCCAGGAGACAGCCTACCTCAAGAACTACTACCTGGGCGGCGCTCCTCAGCAGGCATATAACATAGGCATCAACTGGGCGGCTCCCCACCAGTGGTTCTTCGGCCTGAACGGCACATGGATGGGCTCTTCCTATATGTACCTCTCGCCCATGCGTCACTTCTATATGGATGGTATCGTATCCGCCGGCGATTCCGAGCAGGCCATCATGGACAAGATGCACGCCATCACCAAGCAAGACAAGATGAACAACGCCTTCGTCCTCAACGCTTCCATAGGCAAGGTGCTGTACACCTCTTTCGGCTCCGTGAATTTCAACCTCGGCATCAACAATATCCTCAACAACCGCGACATTATGGTCTTCGGCCAGCAGCAGAACCGCTTCGACTACGACAACTACAACGTCAACAAGTGGCCTAACCGTATCCGCTACGCACAGGGTATCAAAATCAACTTCAACGTAGGTATCCGTTTCTAAGTCTCTGAGACGCAAATCTTATCAATAAGCATAAAAACAACATACAATATGAAGATATTCAGTAAATTATCAAGTCTCGCGCTCCTGGCTCTCACAGCCGGCGCCACTCTGACCTCCTGTCAGAACGACTTTGACATGCCTCCTATCCCGGAACCCAAGGCCACAATGGAGGCCAACACCACTATCGCGGAACTCAAGGCCAAGTACTGGCAAGACGACGCCAACTACTACCAGACGGTAGGCAAGAAGGATGACGGCAGCGACATCATCGTCAAGGGGCGCGTCATATCCTCCGACGCCACCGGCAACATCTACAAGTCCCTGGTTATCCAGGACGCCACCGGCGCACTTGCTTTCTCCATCAACCAGACTGGCCTCAACAACACCTACCGTGTGGGGCAGGAGCTGGTCATAAACCTCACCGACCTGGGCATAGGCAAGTATGCCGCGCTGCAACAGGTGGGCGGATACGGCGAATACAACGGCACCCCCCAGGTTTCCTTCATGGAGTTCCCCCTCTTCCAGAATCACACCGAACTCAACAGGTTCCCCGACCCCGACTTCGTCTATCTGACAGCCGGTCAGGAGCGTCCCGCCGATGAGATGTACTGTCTGGAGGCCGATATGGGCAGCCTCCCATCGACTCCCGAGGGCCTGCGCCAGTGGCAGAGCCAGCTCGTAGTGTTCCGCAACGTTCACTTCGAGGGTGGCGGCGAACTTCCCTACGCCGACGCCGACAAGACCACGAACCGCACCCTTGTCGACGCCAAGGGCAACACCATGCTGGTACGCAACTCCAACTATTCGTCTTTCCGCAGCCAGACCCTCCCCGCCGGCACCGGCGACGTGATGGGTATACTCTCTTACTTCAACGGCACATGGCAGCTCCTGCTCCGCTCTACAGCCGACTGTATGTTCGACTCCAAGGGTCAGGCTTCAGACCCCTACACAGTGCCTGAGGCCATCGAGCTCCAGGGTTCCGGCAAGTCAGGTTGGGTAAGCGGCTTCATCGTAGGCTCCGTAAAGGCCGGCGTTTCCGACATCGACTCCAACGACAAGATTATATGGAGCGCCGATGCCGAGATGGACAACACTCTCGTTATCGCTCCCGCCGCCGACTGCCGCGACTACAAGCAGTGCCTAATCCTGACTCTGCCCCAGGGTTCTTCCCTGCGCAAGAACGGCAACCTGATGGACAACCCCGACAATTTCGGCAAGCAGATTAAAGTGACCGGCACCTTTGACTCATACATGGGCGCCAACGGCCTGCTCAACACCTCCGGCACTGCCTCCGAATATGAAATAGAGGGAAAGACATCCCCCACCGACCCCGGCACCGCCGTCACATCCATCGATGAGACTTTCGACGGCTCCAAATCCATTCCCGCCGGATGGAAGGAACTCAAGGTAAAGGGCAACAAGGCCTGGTACATCACCACTTTTGACAACAACAACTACGCGGCCATGACCGGCTACAAGGGCACCGCGCCTTTCGAGAGCTGGCTCATCACTCCCGCCATCAACGCTTCCCAGCTGGCCGAGAAAATAATGTCCTTCAGCACACAGGTAAACGGCTACGGCTCCACTACCACAAAGCTCGAAGTCTACGTCATGACAAGCGACGACCCCACCACCGCCACAAAGACAAAGCTCAACCCCACCCTGGCCACGGCTCCCGCCAGCGGTTACAGCTCATGGGTTGACTCCGGCAAACTCTCCCTGGCCGACTACAGCGGCATCATCTACATCGGCTTCTGCTATTCCGCCACTTCCGACGCCAACTACGCCACATGGTGCGTGGACAATGTCCTGGTAGGCAAAAGCACGAGCACAGGCACTCCCGACCAGCCTGACCAGCCCACCACCGGCAAGGGCACCAAGGATGAACCCTACACAGTGGCCGACATACAGAAATCCACAACCGATTCCTCAGAAGTATGGATAGAGGGCTACATCGTCGGCTGGATTAACGGCATGAACTGGAGCAGCGGCGCCACATTCAACGACAAGCCCGGTTCCGACTTCAAGAATACGAACTTCATCCTCGGTTCCTCCGCATCCGTTACAGGCACCGCCAACGCAGTGCCCTGCGCTATCCCCGCCGGCTCCCTGCGCGACCAGCTCGGTCTGGCGGCCAATCCCGGCATGTACAAGAAGCACGTACTGATTAAAGGCACCATAACCAAATACTTCGGTACCCGCGGTGTCAAGGAGATTTCAGAATATATAGAGCTGTAACAGCTCTCCCCCCAAAAATAGAGAAGTCCAACCGAAAAATCGGTTGGACTTCTCTATTCGTATATGTCAAATTTTCTTTTCTTGCTTCGGACCTTTATTCTTCGTCCGTACCGGTGCCGTCATCGGCATCCTCGCGGGCTTCGTAGGCATCCACTATCCGCTGCACCAGAGGATGACGCACTATGTCCTTTTTCTCGTATTCTATGTTGCCTATACCCTTTACTCCGCGAAGTATGTTCAGCGCCTGCAACAGGCCCGAGCGGGTGTGGCGCGGCAGGTCTATCTGCGTCACGTCTCCCGTTATGACCATCTTCGCGTTCATGCCCAGGCGGGTCAGGAACATTTTCATCTGGTGGGTGGTGGTGTTCTGCGCCTCGTCCAGGATTATGACGGCATCGTTCAGGGTGCGTCCGCGCATGAAGGCCAGCGGAGCTATCTGTATGGTTCCGCTCTCCATGTATTCCTTCAGCTTAAGGGCCGGAATCATGTCCTCCAAGGCATCGTAGAGAGGCTGGAGGTACGGGTCTATCTTATCCTTCATATCGCCCGGCAGGAAGCCTAATTTCTCGCCGGCCTCCACTGCCGGACGGCTCAGGATGATGCGGCGTGTCTGCTTGTTCTTGAGTGCCGCGACCGCCAGGGCTATGGCTATGTACGTCTTGCCGGTGCCGGCAGGACCGAGAGCGAAGGTGAGGTCATTGTCCGCAAAACTCTTCACCATGCGGTGCTGGTTGGCGTTGCGGGGTGTTATGGGCTTGCCGTTCACTCCGTAAATGATTGCTCCGCCGGGCATGGGACGCTCCACGTCCCGTCCCTTCACGATGTCTATTATCACCTCCCCGTCCAGCTTGTTGTAGTGGGAAGCATAATCCTCTATCTCGTGGATTTTGCGCTCGAACTCCGCCGTTTCCCCCTGTTCCCCTATCACCTTGATGACATTGCCTCGGGCAGCGATGCGCAGCTTCGGGAAAAGATTGCGAATCAGCGATATGTTCGCATTGTTCACCCCGTAGAATATCTGCGGGTCCACACTCTCTATTATCACTATTCTCTCTATCATCAGCCTACCGACCCCTCCAGGGTTATCTGCAGCAGTTTCTGGGCCTCTACGGCGAACTCCATGGGCAGCTTGTTCATAACCTCCTTGGCGTAGCCGTTCACTATCAGGCCCACGGCTTCCTCGGTAGGGATGCCGCGCTGGTTACAATAGAATATCTGTTCTTCGTTTATTTTAGACGTCGTGGCCTCATGCTCCACCGTCGAGGTGTCATTCTGCACATCTATGTAGGGGAAGGTATGTGCGCCACAGTCCGGACCCATCAGCAGGGAGTCGCACTGCGTGTAGTTGCGGCAACCCTCGGCGGCGGGGAGCATACGCACCAGGCCCCGGTAGGAGTTCTGGCTGCGGCCAGCCGAGATGCCTTTGCTGACGATAGTGCTTCGCGAGTTGCGCCCCACATGAATCATCTTGGTGCCGGTATCCGCCTGCTGGAAATTATTGGTGACGGCCACGGAGTAGAACTCGCCCACGCTTTCGTCCCCCTTGAGCACGCAGCTGGGGTATTTCCAGGTTATGGCCGAGCCTGTCTCCACCTGTGTCCAGCTAACTTTGGAGCGATGACCGCGGCAGAGGGCGCGTTTGGTGACGAAGTTATAGATGCCGCCACGGCCTTCCTTGTCGCCGGCATACCAGTTCTGGACAGTGGAATACTTCACCTCGGCACGTTCCTCGCAAATTATCTCCACAATGGCTGCATGGAGCTGATTCTCGTCGCGCATCGGGGCGGTACACCCCTCCAGATAGCTGACGTAAGCGTCATCGTCCGCAACTATCAGAGTACGTTCAAACTGACCTGTGCCGGCAGCGTTGATTCGGAAATAAGTACTCAGTTCCATAGGGCAGCGTACTCCCTTGGGTATATAGACAAAGGAACCGTCGGAGAAGACCGCTGAATTGAGCGCGGCATAGAAATTGTCGCGATAGCTCACCACGCTACCCAGATATTTGCGCACCAACTCCGGGTAATCCTTCACAGCCTCGGAGAATGAACAGAAGATGACTCCCAATTCCGCCAGCTTCTCCCGGTGGGTGGTCTTGACGCTCACAGAGTCCATCACGGCATCCACGGCCACGCCGCTTAGATGCTTTTGCTCTTCAAGCGAGATGCCCAGTTTGTTGAATGTCTTGACAAGCTCAGGGTCTACCTCGTCCATGCTTTTCTTCTTCTCCGCCGGCTTGGGCGCGGCATAATAACTTATGGCCTGGAAATCAATCTCCGGAATGGAGAGATGTCCCCAGTCCGGCACGGGCAAGGTGAGCCAGTGTCTGTAAGCCTTCAGACGGAAGTCAAGCAGCCAATCAGGCTCTCCCTTCTTGCGCGAAATAAGGCGTATGACATCCTCGTTCAGACCTGCCGGTACTATTTCCGTATCTATGTCCGATGTAAAACCGTACTTATATTCTCCTTCGGTAGCATCCCGAAGAATAGTATCATTATCCATAATCAGATGTTTAGAGGCTGTTTAAAAATATAACGCCATAATGCGTTAAGCGGTTGCAAAATTAACAAAAATTCCGCAAACCCAATCCCGTGCCATGACACATTTCGCAGACTCAGGCAAGTTTTTGGAAAGACGGCTTTTTCACATATACTCACAAGCAAAGAAGGGACCGCACCTAAAGTCGGTGCGGTCCCTTCTCTTAAAAAATAATCTGAAATATCCGATTGTCAGAATTTCACTTTCTCTACCTTTGAACCGGTCTTTTTGATGTAAATGCCTTTGTCGGGACGGCTTACACGCAAACCGTTGAGATTGTAGTATTCCACATCCGCATCGTCAGCGTTTACTCCGGTGACTCCGACATTCGGTTTCACTGTATAGTGGAGTACGGTCTCTTCATTTTCCGAACCCGCTATGACTTTAAGGGTACCGTCGTCATTGTATCCGGTCGCGCCCATAGTGACATCAGCAGGTATGATGACGGTATAGGTGCCCGCTTCAATCACTTCCGTGTCGAACTGGATGCGGATGGTGCCCTGATAGCCTCTGAGCTTACCTTCCTGAAGCGTCTCACCCGCCTCGTTCTTAAGAAGGGCCTTCGCCTGGGTGTTTATGTAGGGACCCACGCTCTCGGAGGGATATGTCCATACGGTGGTGATGACCTTGAGCTTCTCTACTGTCGAATTGTCCGCAGGGTCAGCGCTCGAAAGCACCGTCGGCTGTGCCGCAGCGGCTATCGTGTAGTGGAGTACGGTCTCGGCGTTCCCCGAGCCTTCGATTACCTTCATCGTGCCGTCGTCGTTATAGCCCGTCGCGCCCATGGTGACATCAGCAGGTATGGTGACGGTATAGGTACCCGCTTCGGTCACTTCCGTGTCGAACTGGATGCGGATTGAACCTTGATAACCTCTGAGCTTCCCTTCCTGAAGCGTCTCGCCCGCCTCGTTCTTAAGAAGGGCCTTCGCGCTGGTGTTGATATAGGGACCTACGCTCTCGGCAGGATATGTCCATACGGTGGTGATGACCTTGAGCTTCTCTACTGTCGAATTGTCCGCAGGGTCAGCGCTCGAAAGCACCGTCGGCTGTGCCGCAGCGGCTATCGTGTAGTGGAGTACGGTCTCGGCGTTCCCCGAGCCTTCGATTACCTTCATCGTGC
>URIC01000022.1 GCA_900547755.1 uncultured Bacteroidales bacterium | reverse complement strand
TACCTATGGTAGCCGTGGCAATCATTTTCACCGATGAGCCTTCAAGCAACGGAGCGCCGCAGCGTGTGCGTGTGCGTATGAGAAGGGCATCGGCGCCCTTTATGGTCTCAGGACTGAAAGAGTCCGGGTGTATATACTCGATTTCGGCGTATGGCTCAAGGCGTCCGCGCAGGAATGGGATGAACTGGTCGGCTACTATTTTCATTGTGTCAGGGTAAGGATAAAGAGTGCTATGTACGCCGGAACGGCCACAAGCATAGGCAGGTATGCGAACCTGTGGTGCGGCATGGTTGCGAAACGTGCCGTCTGCAGCCCCAGGCACACCGCCAGCACCGAGCTGTATGCCATCATGTTGGTATAGTCAAAGAGCATGAACCATATCATGGCTATGCCCAGCAGGTTGATGAATGAGATGTAGGAACGGTGCATATGGCCGGACGTGGGGGCGGCAAGAGAATTGGAGCAGGTCACGAGCAGCGTGAGCAGAGCTGTGAAGGCCTGTCCGAGCACCAGGAAGAAGAGAGGCCCGGGGTCCCGGTAGTCCATAAACAGGTTGGACATGAGGGGCAGCGAAACCGAGCTGATTGACACGAGGCCAAGCCCTACGACAATCCAGTACGGAGCCAGAAGGCCGAGGAGCAGCCCCACACACTCCTGCAGGCGCATGACGTTCAGAAAAATGGCCCCGAGCAGGAATATGGGTATCAGCAGGGCGAAGGCGTACTGAATCATGGAGCCCCATGCCAGCAGGGAGAATATCAGGAATATGCCCTGAGAGGCGTTTTTACGCCCGTAGAGCGCGAAAAGCAGCCTGGTGCATACAAGCGTGCCAAGAAGCACTATCGTGGACGAGGTGAGCCGCGATGCGGTCCAGGCTCCCGCCCCCGTAGCTATCAGGAACAACGAGGCATACATGAGGGTGGTACCCGGGATTATGTTGAAACGCGCGTTGCAGGCCATAAGCAGCAATACACATAAGGCCACGACCCCGAAATTCAGATACATGGCGAGCCGGGGGGCGAGGTCCCACTGGTTGGGCGACGGAAAACATAGCCCGGCGCTTCCCTCCATCTCTATGGCGGGAGGGACGGACACGGCTATAAAGGCCATCGCCAGATAAAGGATTACGGCTATGACCAGTCCCGCAGGACCTCCCAGGATGGCGCTTGCCAGATATGAATTGCGCGTCAGCACGTCAGATAAGGTCCTTGGCTATGTCGCGGCGGAAGAAGCGTCCCTCGAACTCTATGGACGCGGCGGCTGCCTGTGCCTTCTGTGCGGCTTCTGCTATTGCGGGGCCGTAGGCTGTGACGGCCAGGACACGTCCGCCGGATGTGAGTACGCTCTCTCCGAGGGGCTTGGTCCCGGCGTGGAAGAGAATCACGTCTTCCGGCATGGTGGCCGGGAAGATGATTTCCTTTCCCTTCTCGTAAGAGCCGGGATAGCCTTGAGAGACAAGCATCACCGAGACGGCGGCTCTCGGGTCCTCCTCTATCTGCTTGATGCCGAGCGTGGAGTCGGCTATCCCCTCAAGCAGGTCTATGAGGTCGGACCGCAGGCGGGGCATGACGACTTCGGTCTCCGGGTCGCCCATGCGCACATTGTATTCTATGACATACGGGTCGCCGTCCACATTCATCAGACCGATGAAAAGGAATCCCTTATACTCTATTCCTTCGGCCTTGAGTCCGGCCAGGGTCGGCTCTATTATGCGGCTTGTCACCTTGTCCATGAACTCGGCGTCGGCAAAAGGCACCGGGCTTACAGAGCCCATGCCGCCGGTATTGGGACCGCTGTCCCCCTCTCCTATCCGCTTGTAGTCTTTGGCCACGGGAAGTACTTTATAGTCCTCGCCGTCGGTAGCTACGAAGACGGAACACTCTATGCCGTGGAGGAATTCCTCTATGACCACAGTGGAGGAGGCGTCGCCGAACATACCCTCGAGCATGTCGGTGAGGGTGTCTTTGGCATCGGCCAGGGAGGGCACAATCACTACACCCTGGCCGGCTGCCAGTCCGTCGGCCTTAAGCACGTAGGGAGGCTGAAGGCTTTCCAGAAAGTGCATGCCCTGTTCCAGTGTCTCTTGAGTAACGCTCATGAAGCGGGCCGTGGGTATGCCGTTGGAGACCATGAACTCCTTGGCGAACTCCTTGCTTCCTTCCAGACGGGCACCCTCCTGCGCGGGGCCTATCACCTTTACGGGAATGTCGGCGAAGAAGTCTGCTATCCCCTCCACAAGCGGGCCTTCGGGTCCCACCACAATCATATCGATGTCATGGGCCTCCGCAAATTCAGCCACAGCGGGGAAATTGCAGGGGTCAAGGTCTACCCGTGTGCCATAGTCGGAGGCATTGCCGGGTGCTACGTATAAGTTGCCCAGTCGCGGGCTTTGGGTCAGTTTCCAGGCTATGGCGCATTCACGGCCGCCGGAACCCAGGAGGAGGATGTTTATGATTTCTTTCATTGTTCCGAAAGTGGTTTGGTTTCAGATGTAAGGTATAGGATAGAAGGATTGGAGAATGTCTGTTTGTCCGGTACTCTCTTAATCCTCATTCTGTTTCTTCCAGCCCTTGCGGGAGCGCATGGTGTGTCCGTCAGGGGCGAAGCGTGTCTCTTTTTCGCGTGAGATGCCGGGGTGTTTGGCCTTGAAGCTCACGGCATCCTTGTATTTGGGCTTGTCCTCGTGTTCCGGCTTGCCGCTCTTGAAGTCGCGTCCTTTTGAGCCTTTGAAGTCGCGTCCCGGTTTGCCGCCGTGCTTCTTGTCCTGGAACTCGCGGCGGTCCTTCTTGAACTCGCGGCGCTCGCTCTCGCGGCGTTTCTCGGCCATACGGTCAGGTCTGGAGCTGCCGAACTTGCGTGTCTCCCGTATCCATTCCTCATCGGAGGCACGGTGTACCTTAGGCTTCACTTCGCGGTTGAAATCGGTGTTGGACACGGAGCCGCCGGCACTCTTGAAGTCGGCGTAGCTGCCTTCAAAGAGTACGTATTCGCGCATCTGGCACTCCAAAGCGCCGTTGAGCACGGGGAATGACAGGGAAGCCTTAAGCCCTATTTCGCGGAAATGCTCGTCGCGATAACCGAGAATCCAGGCGTGGTAGCCCTTGAAGTAGCGTTTCAGTGTGTTGCCTATCTGCTTGTAGAGGCCTTCCAGGTCGCCGGGACGCAAGCGCTCGCCGTAGGGAGGGTTGGTGATGAGCATACCCTCGAAGGGGGGCTCGGTCCACTCCTGGAAGGGCTTGCACTCCACTTCCACATATTCCTCCACGCCGGCGGCGTGTATGTTTTTCCGGGCGGCCGCCACTGCCTCGCGCGCTATGTCTCCGCCGTAGATGCGGCACGAGGGGTCGCGTTCCTCGCTGTCATCGTTATAAAGCTCCTCGAAAAGGTCTTTGTCAAAGTCGGGCCATGTCTCGAAGGCGTAGTGCTGACGGAAGACGCCAGGGTTGATGTTGGCGGCAATCAGGGCTGCCTCGATAAGGAAAGTGCCTGAGCCGCACATGGGGTCCGCCAGGTCGCAGTCACCGCGCCATCCGGTCTTGAGGATAAGTCCGGCGGCGAGTACCTCGTTGATGGGAGCTTCGGTCTGGGCCACACGGTATCCTCGTTTGCTGAGCGGCTCACCGCTGGAGTCCAGGGAGATGGTGATGCGCTGGTCCGAGATATGCACGTTGAGCTGTACGTCGGCACCGCTCAGACGTATGGATGGACGACGGCGATACTTGTCGTTGAAGTAGTCCGCTATGCCGTCCTTCACTCTGTAAGTCACAAATTTGGAGTGGGGGAACTCCGCGCTGTTGACGGTGGAGTCGATAGCGAAAGTGGAGTCCGGGCCCATGAGGGAGTCCCACTCGAAATCCCGCACGAAGTCGTATAGCTCGTCGGGGTCCGAGGCGCTGAATTTGGCTATGGGCTTGAGTACACGGAGTGCGGTGCGCAGGCACAGGTTGGCTTTGTAGAGCAGAGCCTTATCTCCCTGGAAGGAGACCATACGGCGTCCCATTTCCACATTTTCCGCGCCTAAATCCAACAGTTCGTCGCGGAGTACTTCTTCAAGACCCTGAAAGGTCTTGGCCACCATTTCAAATTTCTGGTTCACTTCTTTGCTTTGGTTTTTTGAGGGTTGGGGAAGAGGGTCAGAATTGTATTTTCAGTGAGCCTGAAGTGTCAGCCTCCTTTGGTTCGGCGGTTGTTTCACTTACGGCTTCGTAGGGTTCTTTGGATGTGCCTATGTGGCGTATGGCCTCGGTAGTGGAGGCATTGCGGTTGTAGGCCGGAATTTTGTCGAACATGGCTATCGCCTCGTCGTTGTCAAACTGTGAGGGCTTCAGCACTACATACTTCTTGCGGGCCATCTCCTGAGAGTGGGAGGTCATCTTGTCCTCGCCGTACTCCGAGGCTATTAGGCTCTTTATGTCCTCGTTCTCTTTCTTGTCGGCCACTGTATGCGCGGTGTTGGCGCGGGTGTCGGGACGGTCGGCGCCGAAGGTTATCACATCGTCCTCGGTATCCTTTTTGTCGGCTATGGTGATGTCAAAGCCGGAGGCCAGGATGGTCATCTTTACTTTTTCGCCCAGCGACTTGTCCCAACAGGCACCCCACTTTATGCCGATGTTCTTGGAGAGATTGGCGCTGAACTGGGTTATCTCGTTCATCTCGGCCATGGTCACCACATTCTCGGCCTCGGGGTTGCAGTACATATAGAAGAGCAGACGCTTGGAGGAACGGATGTCGGAGTTGCGGAGGAGGGGAGAGTTCAGGGCATCTTCGATAGCCTTTGTCACGCGGTGCTCGCCTTCGCCGTAGCCGGTGGAAATGATGGCGGTGGAGGAGTCTTTGAGGGTGGTGCGCACGTCGTTGAAGTCCGCGTTGATATAGCCCTCGGTATTGATTATCTGGGCTATGGAGCGGGTGGCGTTTGCCAGGGTGTCATCCGCCTTGGAGAAGGCGTTGACTATTGTGAGGTCCTTGTATATCTCGGTGAGACGCTCATTGTTGATTATGAGCAGGGAATCCACGTGCTTGCGCATCTCCTCGGCCCCTTCCAGGGCTTTGAGGATTTTGCGCTCTCCCTCGAAGAAGAAGGGGATGGTGACGATGCCTATGGTGAGCATACCGGCCTCCTTGGCTATGCGTGCCACCACGGGTCCGGCGCCGGTGCCCGTGCCTCCTCCCATACCGGCGGTGATGAACACCATGTTGGTTTCGTCCTGCAGCACGTCGCGGATGTTGTCTGCGGCATCCTCGGCGGCCTTGCGGCCCACTTCCGGGTCATCGCCGGCGCCAAGGCCTTCGCCCATCAGTATTTTGGTGGGTACCTTCAGCTTGCGCAGAGCCTGCTTGTCGGTGTTGCAGACCATGAAGGTTATGTTCTCTATCCCCTGGGAATAGAGGTAATTGACGGCGTTGCCGCCGCCTCCTCCCACACCTATGACTTTGATGATGGGGGGTATCTTGTATTCCTCTTCCATGAAAGGAGTGGGGTCTTCTATTGTATTGTAGTCAGCCATGTTAAGGGTCTGTGATTGTCTGAGTCGGTAATTAGTCTATTTCGGCATCGTCATCCTCGTCGCTTTTGAACATGCCGGCCAGCTTGTTGGAAATCCACTTCAGTCGGGTACGGTTCTTGTTCTCGCGAGCCTGCGTTTTGCGGCGTCGTTCCTGACGGCGCTGTTCCTGACGGCGTTCATCTTCGTCGTAGTCATAATCTGCGTTGTAGTCGTCGTTGTGGGGCAGTTCTTCGCGGGCTTCGGGCATCTCCAGGCAATCGGGGGCTTCGGGTGCCGCCCCGGCGTTCATGATGCTTATCACCTCGATGGTCTCGTAGGTGGGAGCCTTGGTGTCCTCCAGGGTTACGAAAGAGGGGAGCGACCCACGGCGCACTTTGAGCGCGCTCTGGCGGTGCAGCAGGTCCGCCATACGGTTGAGGTTGAAGCCTCCTCCCACGGCTATTATGCCGCCGGAGAGCTGCTTGGCGGTGATGCCGGCATAGTTGATTTGTTCTATTATATTGGCGACAATCTCTTCGCTGCGGGCCACCACTATGTTGGCCACGTCGGAGAGACGCATACCGTTTATGTTGAGGGTAGACGGGTTGTCGGAGGGGATTGCGTTGCCGCTGGATGTCTTTACCTCTTCGGCTTCACGTTCCAGTACGGACAGGGATGTGATGTCGCGGGTAATGTTGCGCGAACCCATGGGCAGCACGGCCAGATAGTGAAGCGCGCCTTCCTGGTAAATGGAGACGGTGGTGGTTTCGGCGCCCATATCCACGAGCATACATCCCAGACGGCGCTCGTCGTCGCTGAGAATCAGGTCGGCCACCGCCACCGGGGTGACGACGATGCCGGCCACTTCCATACCCGCCTTGTCGCGCACCACACGCATCAGATGCTTGCGCAGCAGCGGCCGGGCTGCCAGCAGCTGGTAGTGTACGCGTATGTTGTTGCCGAAGGTACCTACCGGCGACTTGGTCTCGGTGTTGTTGACCAGGTAAGAGGCCGGGATAGCGTCTATCACTTCGAGGGTGACGTCAATCTGGGAACGGCGTGCCTCCTCGGTCATCTTGTCAAGTATTTCGTAGGTGATTTCGGTGTCGTCGGGCAGGGGACGCATTATATCTTTGGGGACGTTTCGCAGTGAGCGCCCTCCCAGGCCCACGTACACGCGCTTTATCAGGCGCGGTGCCACTCCTGTGCGGGCTGTGAGGCGTTCAAGGATTCGGGTTATGCGTGAAGCCGTCTCCTCCACATTGTGGATAATGCCGTGGCATACGCTCTCCAGGGCGTGTTCCTGTTCCACGGCAATCACGTCCAGGCGTCCCGAGGGGGTGTGACGGCCTACGGCACCCACTATCTTGGAACTGCCTATCTCTATGGCGGCTATATATTTTTCCTGGTTCATCTTCTCTTATTGTCAGTTGGTTTTAGGGTCGGTGTGTCGGTCGGAGCCGCTGTCGGTGGCTCTGTTTACGGCGGTGTTCTCGGCCTTTATGGCTTCGGTCTCCACTAGGTCGGCTTGTACGGCTGCGTCCTCGATGTCTTCTTCCAGGGAGTCATCCACATTGTTGTGGCGGCGCATACTCTTGTCGGCGCGTGTGGCCACTATCTGTCCCTTGAACTTTACCGAGATGGTGTCGTAGGTGTTCCATCCTTTGTGTGGCATAACCTTGCGGTACATGAGCATCAGCTTGGCGAATTTCTCCGGCAGGTCGGTGGTGTCGCCCAGGTTGACCACGTGTCCGCGTATGCGGGGCACCAGCAGGATGTTCTCCGGCGACTTGTAGTCTATCATCGTCACCAGGTCGGAGAGAAAACTGTCGTTGCGTATGTAGCGCACCACGGGGAGGACGCCTACGGCCGGCATACTGTTTGTGAAGTTCCCGCGCACTACAGGGAGGTTCACGTAGAAGTCGGCTTTGGCGTCCATGCGTTTTCCCTCTTTGTTGATGTAGTAGGAGCCGGCGGGTGTATAGATGCGGGCTTCGGGCACCATGGGGAGAACGGTTATGAGCAGCTTGCCGGAAGTGGTGCGTACCACTTCCACATGTTCAAAGTTGTTGACCCGGTTAAGCGAGCGCTCCAGCGAATCCGTGTCTATGCTCCACAGCGGGGTGGAGCTGTAGTCGTGGGCCAGGGCACCCAACTCGTTCAGCACCGCCTCAGGCTTCAGAAAGTTGTGTGCCCCTTCGGCGGCGGGGAGTATGTCGACGTCTATGCCGGTGCAGTAAAGGCCGCGCACATGGCTGCCGGCCCAGGCCGAGACGAGTACGGCGTAGGCAAGCAAACCTATCAGAATGAGCCATTTATACAGTTTGTTTGGCATAGGGATTCGTGGCGTATCAGTGGCTGTGTTTGGCCAGGAGTATATGTTTGATGTCGGGAAGCAGCACATTTATGTCTGCCGCTCCCAAAGTCATCAGGATGTCAAAGTTACGATTTTTTACCAAATTAAGCAAATCTGAACGCTGAATCAGCATTTTTCGGGGCGATTTTACCTCTTTTTCGATTATTGCGGAGGTGACGCCGGGTATGGGCAGCTCGCGTGCGGGATAGATTTCGCATAATATGGTCTCGTGGGCGGCGCTCAGGGCTTCGGCGAATCCGGGTGCGAAGTCGCGTGTGCGGGTGTAGAGGTGAGGTTGGAACACAACCGTTATTTCGTGGCCGGGGTAGAGGGTTTTGACGCTCTCTATGGAGGCCTTCACCTCGGCGGGGGAGTGGGCGTAGTCATCTATCAGCACCGTCCCTTCACCTCCGGGATAGTCTTCGGGGCGCAGCCATATCTCGAAGCGGCGTTTCGCACCCATGAAGGTGCGTATGCCGTCGGCACATTCCTGCGGTGTGGCGCCGGCAAGCAGGGATGCGGCTATGGCGGCCACTGCATTGTCCACGTTTATGTCCACAGGCACACCGAGTTCTATACCTTTGATGCGTAGCCCTTCGGGACCGACGAAGTCAAAGTAGAGATGCCCGGGAGTGTGGCGTACATTCTCGGCATGGCAGTCCGCCCGGGGGTCGGAGGCGGAGTAGGTCAGTGTCCTCACTTCCGGATTGGTGCGAGGGCGCATTTTAAGGCCCGTGTGGAGCAGCAGGAAGCCTCCCGGACGTATCAGCGAGGTGAAGTGCGCGAAGCCCTCCAGATAGCCCGCCTCGTCGCCATAGATGTCCAGGTGGTCCGGGTCAGTGCTTGTGACTACGGCCAGCCAGGGACTCAGTCTGTGGAAAGAACGGTCGTATTCGTCGGCTTCGATTACAGAGTATTCCGCTCCGGGACTCAGCAGCAGGTTGGAATTGTTGTTGCGCAGGATGCCTCCCAGGAAGGCGTTGCAGCCCACATGTCCGGAGTGCAATATGTGTGCTGTCATCGAACATGTGGTGGTCTTGCCGTGGGAACCGGCCACGCAGATGCCCTTGCTGTGGCAGGTTATCTTGCCTAACAGGGCTGCGCGCTTTATTACCTCGAAGCCATGGGAGCGGAAATAGGTGAGTATGCGGTTGTCTTCGGGTATGGCGGGGGTGTAGACCACCAGTGTGGTCTTCGGGTCGCGCATCTCGGTCGGGATGGTCTCCTCGGCGTCCGTGTACGTGACCTGCGCCCCTTCGCTCTCCAGGGCGTGAGTGAGTTCGCTGGGGGTGCGGTCATATCCGGCCACTGCGGCCCCCCGGTGTATATAGTAACGGGCTAAGTTGGCCATTCCTATGCCGCCTATGCCTACGAAATAGACTGATTCGTTCATTGGAGACTGTTTAGAAATTCACTATTCGGGATACTTCTGCGGCAATGATATTGTCGGAGTCGGGGAGTGCGAGCTTGCGTATTTCGGCACTCATCCGCTCCAGCCTGGCGGAGTCTGCGACGGTGCTGAAGATTATGTCCGCCAGCTTTTCGCGGGCTTCTATGTCGGGTACCGTTATGGCTGCTCCACGGTCCGATAGGGCGTGGGCGTTCTTTGTCTGGTGGTCTTCGGCCACATTGGGGGAGGGCACCAGCACACAGGCTTTGCCGAGCAGCTCAAGTTCGCTTATGGACCCGGCGCCTGCGCGGCTCACCACCAATGAAGCGGCACGGTAGGCGGTGGCCATGTCCGTGAGGAACTGTGTCACCACTACTCCTCTCATGCCCTTGGCAGCCTGTATCCCTTTGTCGCCGTATGCCTTTCCTGTCTGCCAGATGAGCTGTACGCCGGCGCTTGCGAATCGCTGCAGCGAGGCCCGGATGGATTCGTTGAGGGTGCGTGCCCCCAGGGAGCCTCCCACCACAAGGACCGTGGGCTTTTCCGGGTCCAGTCCGAAAGTGGTGCGAGCCTGTTCGGGGGTGAGTCTGCACTCCAGGATTTCCTTGCGTACCGGGTTGCCGGTGAGCAGGATGCTGTCGGCGGGAAAGAAGCGCTCCATGCCGGGATAGGCCACACATATTTTGCGGGCTTTCCTGGCCAACAGCTTATTTGTCACCCCGGCGTAAGAGTTCTGTTCCTGCAGCAGGGTGGGGATGCCGAGTCGCTGGGCGCTTTTCAGGGTAGGGCCGGAGGCATATCCGCCTACGCCTATCACGGCGTCCGGCGCGAAATCCCTGATGATGTCGCGGGCCATGCTCAGGGATTTGCGCAGCTTCAGCAGCACTGAGAAGTTCCTGAACAGGTGCTTGCGGTCGAAGCCCGCCACGGGCAGGCCCTTAATCGGGTATCCGGCGGCCGGCACTTTTTCCATTTCCATGCGTCCTTGTGCGCCTACAAAGAGTATTTCGGCGTTAGGATAGCGGCGTTTCAGGGCGCCTGCTATTGAAAGGGCCGGGAAGATGTGCCCCCCGGTACCTCCGCCGCTGATTATGAATTTCGGTTTCTGTCTGGACATTATATCGGATGCTTTAAACAGCTCGTTACTTAATGCTTTTTTTTGTCTTGGAGGATGTCGGGCCCTGCTCTGCGGAGCGGGTATGCTCTTCCTTCACCTCCGCGTGCAGCATAGTGGGGTTGACGCTGGTGTCGCCGCTGTCCTCCACCGCCTGTTTGAGCGTGAGGTTGGCGTCCTGTGTCTTGCGGGTGCGCTGAATGGCGAATTTGCTTACAGAGAGCATCATGCCCATGGCGGCGCTCATAACGAGTATCGAGGTGCCTCCTTTGGAGATGAAGGGCAGGGGTTGGCCGGAGACCGGAGCCAGACCCACCACGATGGCCATGTGAATCATGGCCTGGGACACTATCAGAGTGGCGCAGCCGGTGATGAGCAGTGCCGGGAAGGCTTTGGTGCATTTGGAGGCTATCACGCCGGCACGGGCCAGCAACAGCAGGTAAAGGATGAGCAGACACACGCCTCCCACGAAGCCGGTGTCTTCCACCACGATGGAGAAAATATAGTCTGAGAAGGCCAGGGGCAGACGGGCGCTTTCGCGCGAATTGCCGGGGCCGTTGCCCAGCAGGCCGCCGTGGGCCTGACTCATGTTGGCGAAGAATACCTGGCGGTTGAAGTCGGTGACGGTGTCGTCGGGTTCAACACCCTCAAGGAAGTCGGTGACACGTTTCTGACGCAGCTCCGTACGGTCCACGGTTCCGCCCGCCTCTCCCACAGTGGAATTGGCGGCCATCTCGGTCGCGGTGCCCTCGGCATTTGCGTCCGAGATCTTGAACTTGGTGTTGTAGACTATGCCGCCCACTACCGCGAAAATGCAGAATATCACCGCCAGTTTGTTCAGCTGGGTGCCTCCGATTACGAACATGGCGGTGGCTATAATCACAATCAGGGCGGTGTTGGTGAGACCATTGGAGTACAGCATCAGGCCGAAGGCCGCAAGCATACAGAGAGAGAGTAGCACTCCCTGCCTGGTGACGCCGTGGCGCATCTGGTGTTTGGCCATGATACGGGCCAGCACCACTACCAGGGCCAGTTTCGCTATCTCGGGCGGCTGGATGGTGAATCCCATGACACGAATGGCTCGCATGGCGCCGTTGGCCATGACTCCGTGGTGGTTGCCGTACCACACCAGAATCAGGGACAGGAAGGCGAATATCCATGCGAATTTGCGGTAATACTTGTAGTGTATGTTCTGCATTATCATCACCACGCCGAGACCTACCACCAGGAACATGGCGTGGCTCATAAGCGGATGGTAGACGTTGGCGGCCTTCACCTCGCTGCTGGAAGCGCTGTACAGCTCTACCACCGAGAATACCAGGAGCATGAGATATATGCCCCACAGGTATCGGTCTGAGTGCAGCCGTATGCGTGAGCGTTCCTCTATGCCGCGTAGCTTGGCACGCTCCTCTTCCAGCTCCGCTATGGTCTTGCCTTCGGAGTCGGTAATCGGTGTGCCGTCCAACGTGCGTTCCACACGTATGCCCGACTTGCCGGACAGGTTATTTCCGTCTATATCTTTAGTCATTTAAACAGCCTATTATTTCTTGGCTCCGGGCAGGGCGAGGACAGCCTCTTTGAAGAGGTCGCCGCGTTGCTCATAGTTCTTGAACAGGTCGAAAGAAGCGCAACAGGGGGAGAGAAGCACCGTGTCGCCGCTCGCTGCCTCGCGGCGACAGGCATCTATGGCTTCCGCCAGGGAGCGGGTGTCTATGGTCTTGACGCCACGGGCGGCCCAGAAGTCCATCAGCTTGGCGTTGTCCGCGCCCATACAGACGATGGCTTTCACTTTTTCCTTCACAAAGGCTTCTATCTCGGTGTAGTCGTTGCCTTTGTCGGTGCCTCCCAGGATTAGCACTGTGGGAGTGGTCATGCTCTCCAGGGCATACCAGGTGGAGTTTACGTTGGTGGCCTTGGAGTCGTTAATCCAGCGTATGCCGTCTGTCGTAGCCACATACTCCAGGCGATGCTCCACATTGTGGAAATCGCGTAGCGCGGCCTTGCAGACTTCCGGGTCTATACCCAGCGTCGAAGAGGCTATGGAGGCGGCCATGGAGTTGTACAGGTTGTGTAGACCTTTGAGACTCAATTCATTGCGGGAGATACTCCACAGCATGCCGTGGGTGCATGAGCTGCCGGGCAGACAGGGTGTGTCCACCACCATATCGGTTCCTTCGGTCCAGGATGCCAGGCCGTCGCTCTTGTTCTCGGAGAAGGGGAGCATCATACATTCCGGATGCAGTGTGGCCAGCTTGGCCGCTACTACGGGGTCGTCTTTCCAGTAGATGAAACAATCTTCCGGGCCCATGTTCTGCATTATGCGGAACTTGGCGTCCACATAGTTTTCCATCTTGTGGTCGTAGCGGTCCATGTGGTCCGGGGTGATGTTGAGCAGGATGGCTATGTCGGCCTTGAACTCATACATATTCTCGAGCTGGAAGCTGGAGAGTTCGATTACGTAGTAGTCATGCTTGTCGGTGGCCACCTGCAGGGCCAGGCTTTTGCCCACATTGCCGGCCAGGCCTACGTTGAAGCCCGCCTTGCCTAATATGTGGTAGAGCAGCATTGTGGTGGTGGTCTTGCCGTTGGAGCCGGTGATGCAAATCATTCTGGCATCGGTATAGCGTCCGGCGAACTCTATTTCGGAAAGTACGGGTATGCCCTTGGCCACTATATCCCTGACCATGGGGACGGTGGGGGGGACGCCGGGACTCTTGATTACCTCGTCGGCATTTAGTACCAGCTCGCGGGTATGGGGATGTCCCTGTTCGTAGGGGATTCCGTAGCGCTCCAGCACTTCGGTATATTTAGGGGCAATCTTTCCGGTATCGGTAAGGAATGTGTCAAATCCTTTGGTCTTGGCCAGCACGGCGGCGCCTACGCCGCTTTCGCCGCCACCGAGTATTACTATTCGTTTCATTGCTTCTTATCTGATTTTAAGGGTTATGAAAGTAAGTGCGGCCAGCAGGATAGAGACAATCCAGAAGCGGGTCACGATTTTGCTCTCATGTATGGGGTGTTTAGGGTAGGGGAAGAGGCACTTCATGGCCGGGTCGGCGGCTTTCTGGAAGTGGTGGTGCAGAGGGGTCATCTTGAAGATGCGGTGTCCCTCCCCGTATTTTTTCTTGGTTATCTTGAAGTAGGCCACCTGCAGTATCACCGACAGGTCCTCCACAAAGAAGACGAGACACAGCAGAGGTATGAGCAGTTCCTTGCGTATCAGGATGGCGAACACAGCGAGGATGCCTCCCAGTGTGAGGGAACCGGTGTCTCCCATGAATACCTGTGCCGGGTGGGCGTTATACCAAAGGAATCCTATGAGCGCCCCCATGAAGGCGCCGGCATATACCGCCAACTCCTCCGACCCCGGTATGTACATGATATTCAGGTAGCTGGAGTAGATTACATTGCCGCCTAAATAAGCCATGATGGCCAGCGCCATACCTATTATGGCCGAGGTGCCCGCCGCGAGTCCGTCCAGTCCGTCGGTGAGGTTGGCTCCGTTGCTCACCGCTGTCACCACAAATATAACGACGGCCACAAAGAGCAGCCATCCGGCTGTCTGCGCGGCATCGCCGCCCATCCAGGATGTGAGCCATTGGTAGTTGAAGTTATTGTTCTTGACAAACGGGATAGTGGTCTGCGGACTCTTTATCTGTTCGCCGGTGTTCACAATCTCCACCTGCTCTACCTGAGCGGTTGTGCTTTCGGTGATTATCTCCCTGTTCTCCACCATGACGATGTCAGGGGAGAGCCACATGGTGATGCCTACAATCAGGCCGAGACCTACCTGGCCGGTAATCTTGTATTTCCCCTTCAGGCCCTCCTTGTTGTGGAACTTGAGCTTGCGGTAGTCATCCAGGAAACCGATGGCTCCCATCCAGAGGGTGGCCACTATCATCAGGATCATGTAGACGTTGGTGAGGTTGCCCAGCAGAAGGCAAGGCACAAGAATGGAGAGGATTATTATTATACCTCCCATAGTGGGGGTGCCCTTTTTCTGTATCTGGCCTTCCAGACCGAGGTTGCGGACCACCTCTCCTATCTGCATCTTTTGCAGGCGATGGATTATATTGCGTCCTACGAATAGGGCGAAGAGCAGTGCGAGGGCGAAGGCTATACCCGTGCGGAATGTGATGTAATCCATCAGACGCACTCCGGGGATGCCTGTGTCCTGAAGGTATTGAAACAGCGAGTATAACATATTCGGGAGGTGATTTTAGAGGGTTATGCCGAAAGTCCGGGCCAGCACCTCGCGGTCGTCGAAGTGGTGGCGTACGCCGTTGATTTCCTGATATGTCTCATGACCTTTGCCGGCCACCAGAATCACAGAGCCGGGGGAGGCCAGGGAGCAGGCCGTGCGGATTGCCTCGGCACGGTCGGTGATGCTGAGCGTGCGTTTCAGTTCAGCCTGGGAGAGCCCCGCTTTCATGTCATCTATGATAGCTTCTGGTTTTTCGGTACGGGGATTGTCGGAGGTGAGTATGAGTCTGTCCGAGCGGCAGGCGGCTTCGCGGGCCATCATGGGGCGTTTGCCGTGGTCGCGGTCTCCGCCGGCACCTACGACGGTTATGATTTCTCCTTTGGCGCCTACTATTTCACGTATGGTGTCAAGCACATTCACCAATGCGTCCGGGGTGTGCGCGTAGTCCACGATTGCAGTGATGCCGTCGGGGGACTGTATGGTCTGGAAACGTCCGGCCACAGGCACGAGGCGGCTCATGTTCACCAACACCTCCTCGGGGTCGAAGCCGGTGAGGACGGCGGCGCCGTAGACAGCCGTAAGGTTGTATGCGTTGAAGCGGCCTGTGAACCGCACTTCCACCTCGCGGCCGTTCAGCTCCAGCAAGGTTCCGTCCAGGCGTGTTTCCAGCACTTTGCAGCGGAAATCGGCACCGGTGCGCAGCGAGTATGTGTATTTGCGCGCCTTTGTGTTCTGCACCATATATGCGCCGGCTTTGTCGTCGGCGTTCACCAGGGCGAAAGCGTCGGCGGGCAGTGTGTCGAAGAATAGTTTCTTGGCGTTCATGTAGTTCTCTACAGTGCCATGGTAGTCCAGGTGGTCGCGGGTGAGGTTGGAGAATATAGCCCCGGCAAATTTAAGCCCGGCTATACGCTGCTGTACGGCGGCGTGGGAGCTGACCTCCATGAAGGCGTATTCGCATCCGGCCTCCACCATGTCGTGGAGCAGGCTGTTGAGTGTCAGAGGGTCCGGGGTGGTGTGGGTGGTGGGTATGGCGCGGGTGTCCACATAGTTGCAGACCGTGGAGAGCAGACCGGCCTTGTAGCCCTCCAGTCGCGCCATTTCGTAGAGCAGGGTGGCGGTGGTGGTTTTGCCGTTGGTGCCGGTGACGCCTACGAGCCTGAGCCGGGAGCTGGGGTGTCCGTACCAGGCGGAAGCCAGCTGGCCGAGGGCTTTGGCGGTGTCGTTGACACGGATGTATGTGACACCGTTCTCAAAGGCCGAGGGCAACTGTTCGCACACTATGGCCCCCACATGGGTGCTGGCTACTACGGGTATGTACTTGTGTCCGTCGGTGGTGACGCCTTTCACGGCTACAAACATTCCCTCTTTCTCGACTTTGCGCGAATCGGAGCTGAGGCTGACGATATTCTTGTCGGTATCGCCTATTATCTCCACTATTTCTATCTCGCTGAGTAAATGCGATAATTTCTGTATCATGGTCATGTATATCCTGTTGTCAATCAATTATATAATCTTAATTTCAAGTGTTTTGCCAGCAGAGCCAGAGGGAGCATTTCTGTCCTTTGGCCAACGGTGTGCCGGCTTTCAGACTCTGTGTGGTGACGAATCCGGAGCCACTGATGCGTTCCACGGTAATGCCGCGGAGTTCCAGTTCGCGTATTGCGGAACCGGAATCCATACCGGTTACGTCCGGCACTGTGCCGTCTGTGGCGCGTTTCACTTTCATCTGCCTTGCGCCGTTGATACCCAGGGTCTTGGTCACGTTGTAGGGTGCGCCCTGCGGGTTGCCGTACAGCTGGGGGGAAGAGGTTACGGTCTTTGCCGTGTAGGAGGTGCTTATGTCGTTCAGCAGCCCTCGGGAGAAGAGTTTCAGGGCGGTGTTCAGCAGTACCCGTCCGGGGCCTCGCCCTGCCGATGTGGCGTGTGCGTCGGTGGTCATAAGCACTATGCAGCTGTATATGGGGTTGTCGTAAGGGAAGAAGCCGCAGAAGGCGAATCGGCGCTTGGAGGAGTCGTATGCGTGCAGCTTGTCGAAGTCGTAGGGCATAACGGTTCCCGTCTTGCCGCACACGGCCACACGGTCGTCCTGAATGGCCCGGGCGGTGCCGCGTTTGCCCCACACCACTTCATATAGACACTCCTTCAGCTTATTGGCGTTTTCGGGAGTGCAGACCTGCTCGCGTATGTATGTGATGGGAAGTATGGAGTCGTGGCCGTTCTCGTCGCGCAGGGCACGCACCAGATGCGGGCGCACCAGTTTGCCTCCGTTAGCGATGGCGTTGTAGTAAGCCAGGGTGTAGAGTGGCGGAATCTCTGTATTGTAACCGTAAGCCTGACGTGCCAGGTCAAGATGCCGGGCAGTCATTGTCACAGGTTTGCCGTTGCGCATCGGCACCAGGTCGGGCACACGGGGCGTGCTCTCGCCGCCGATGCCGGAATTCATAGGCTCGAAGAAGCCCATGGACTCCAGACGCTTGCGGAAACCCTGCGGGTCTTTGTCGTATTTGCGGAAGATGACGCGGGCTATGCCGGTGTTGGACGATGTCTCTATCACCTGTTTCATAGTCTTCATGCCGCCGCCTGCATGGTCGGAGGTGCGTTGGAAAGGAGCGCAGTCCACCATGTCGTTGACACTTTTCACCAGTCCCTCCTCAAAGGCTACCATCAGGGATACGGTCTTCATCACGGAGCCGGGTTCGTATGCCTGCACGGCGCGGTTCATGGCCTCTATGTACTTGCCGGTGACTGAGTCTCTCTCCACATTGGAGATAGCCTTGATTTCGCCGGTCTTAACCTCCATGAGTACGGCAGTGCCCCAGTAGGCGCCCACGGAATCGCACATTTTCAGCAGCTCGCCCTCCAGGATGTCCTGCATATCGATGTCGATGGTGGTGAGTATGTCGTAGCCGCGTACCGGGGGCACCATCACCCAGTCGCCGAAACCGTTGGTGAGCGCCACCTTGCGTGCTACTCCGGGCTTGCCGTAGAGCAGGGAGTCAAGGGCCATTTCCAGACCGGCGTAGCCTTTCACTTTGCCGGTCTTCTTCTCCTCGTACACACGGCCTATGCTCAGACGCGCCATATCGCCGAATGGGTAGACCCTGATGATGTGTTCCTCTTTATAGAGGGGACACTTGTGGCTGTTTCCCTTTATGTCCTTGAAGTAGGGCCAACGTCGTATGCGTTCATACTCCTCTATGGGAAGTTTTGTGCCCACGGTGGCTGTTTTCTTGCGGTCTTTGAGCTTTGGAATCGCGAACTGGTCGTGGAACAGTTTGCGCCAGGAGTCGGGGTCATTCGGCTCTATGGGCTTTTTTGCATCCTTGACACGCGGGTAATATGTATCCAGAGAGTCGGCCAGGGAGTCCAAAGCGGCCCAGGTCTTGGGCTTAATCTTTGTTAAGCGGGGGTGACGCAGGTCTATGCGCACGTCGTAAAGGGTCTGGTTGCAGGCCAGGATGTTGCCGTTGCAGCTAAGAATGCTTCCTCGTATGGGGTAGATTATAGAGGTGTCCGCCATCTCCTTGGACGCACGCTCGTTCCAGGCATCGGCTTCGATAATTGTCGTTTTAGCCAGTTTCCCCACAATCAGGGTACAACCAAACAGGAACATAAGCACCATACAGCCGTATCGTGCCATTATGTGTTGACGGTTATTGAGTTTCTTCTTGTTAGCCATTGGTAAGTCGGTAATATCAATCTCTGGGGATTACGTATGGGGGTTGTTCCTGATAGTCAAGGTCAAGGTGCTTTTCGCGCAGCAGGCGCCGCATCTCGTTTTCGCGAATCAGACTCATGTATTCGGCTTTCTGGTTCAGCTGTATGCTCTGCTCCAGCTCCAGTTCTTTTGAGAGTTTTTTGATTTCCTCCATCTTGGTCTGGTTGGTGTATCGCTGACCTATGAGGGCAATTATCACCACGAGTGCCACGAGGATAAACCAGCCGTGGCGTTTGAATAGGTCCACGCTGACTACCCGGCCGCCGGTTATGGTGCCGAATACTCCGTTGCGTTTGCCGTTGCGGCGTTTTTTATTATTGCTGTTTTCCTTTTTTGCAGGCATTTGTCAGAGAGGGGTTGCATTTTAGGATAAAGGAGAGTATTCGGCCACACGCAGACGTGCGCTGCGGCTTCTGGGGTTGCGTTCCACTTCCTCGGGAGAAGGGACCTGCGGCTGTTTGCCTATGGCTTTCCAAGGGCATAGGTTGCGTCCGTAGAAGTCTTTCTGTACTTCTCCCTCCACGTTCCCGGTGCGTATGAAGTTTTTAACCATCCGGTCTTCCAGGGAGTGGTATGTGAGGACTACGAGGCGGCCGCCGGGCTTGAGTACGCGCCGGGTGGCATTCAGAAAGTCCGCCAGTGCCTGCATTTCGCCGTTCACCTCTATGCGAAGAGCCTGGAATACCTGTGCAAGCTCTTTCTTCTCCTGTCTCGGATTTATGGCCGGGGCTATCACTTCGAGCAAGCGGGAAGTGGTGTCGATCTCTGCGGAAGCACGGGCGTTGAGGATTGCTTTCACCACCGGTCCGGGACGTTTCAGGTCGCCGTATGTGCGCAGAATGGCGGCGAGGCGCTCGTCGGTATATGTGTTGAGTACTTCGCGGGCGGTGAGGGAGGCTTCCCTGTTCATGCGCATGTCAAGGGGGGCGTCGGCCCGGAATGAGAATCCGCGCTCGGGGGTGTCGAAGTGGTGGAACGACACGCCCAGGTCGGCCATGATGCCGTCTGCGGGGAGCGCCCCGTAGTAGCGCATGAAGTTGTATATGTACCGGAAGTTTGAGTGTACGAATGTAAAGCGTGGAGAGTCTATGCGGTTGGCGTATGCGTCCATATCCTGGTCGAAGCTATAGAGGTGTCCGTCGTCA
The DNA here is from genome assembly GCA_900547755.1 of uncultured Bacteroidales bacterium. Lineage (GTDB taxonomy): Bacteria > Bacteroidota > Bacteroidia > Bacteroidales > Muribaculaceae > Lepagella. The sequence continues at coordinate 13,479 of URIC01000022.1, read as the reverse complement.
AGACTCTCTACGATGGCACGCGAGTGTCCGCCGCCGCCAAATGTGGCGTCGATGTATGTGCCCCCGGGCTTGATGTCCAGTCCTGCCAGACACTCGGGCAGCATAGCTGGTATGTGGTAAACTGCTTCGTCCATTTCAAGGCGCTGACTATCAGTGATTAATGTGAATAACCAAATCCACCGGGTCCCCGAGAGCCAGCGGCGTGGGGGGAGACGGTGTCTTGTGTTTTTTATTTGAGGCTGTAAAGTTAGTTAAAAATGTAAATTATTTACATATCCAAATTGCACTTTTTGTGTCCGCACCCTCAAAAAAGTTATCTACACCCCATGGATGCTGGTTTGACATTGTTGTTCTCAAGGGGATGAAAGGGTAGGGCCGGAATGTGTTGGAATGGTATGTCAGCGGCCTGTCCGGTATTCCTCCATAGCCTTGCGGTAGACTTCCATGATACGTGCGGGGATGTCGGCGTTGCTGAAGCGGGAGGCATGTCGCAGGCCTTTGGCTATCATACTGTTGCGAAGCCCGGTTTTGCCGATGGCGGCCTGCAAGGCGTCTGCCATGTCGCGCGGATTGTCCGGACTCACGTAGAGTGTGCTTTCGCCGCCTGCCTCTTCCAGACAGGAACCGGTGGCGGCAACGCAGGGGATACGGCTGTTGAGCGCTTCTAAGACCGGGATGCCAAATCCCTCATAATGTGAGGGATAGGCTGCGGCTTGCGCTCCCTGATAGAGTGCCGGGAGGTCGGCGAAACTTGCTCCTTCCACTAACCTGATGCGTCCGGCTATGCCGAGGTGTGCAGCCTCTGTCATCACATCCTTCAGGTAAGGGGTCCTGCGTCCTACAAGCACTAATTGCAGCGATGCCGGTAGGAGAGCGAGCGCCCGGACTGTGAGCAGTGCGTTTTTGCGCTTTTCAATGCTTCCTACCTGGATTATGTAGTCCCCGCTCACGCCATATTTCCGCTTTGCGGTTTCTATTTCCTGTGGGGTGCAGTGCCGACGGAAACTGTCATCACACCCTTGGTAGACCACATCTATTTTATCTGTAGGGATGTGGTACAGCTCGGCCACATCCTGTCTGGTACGCTCGGATACGGCTATGATGCGTGTGGCGTTACGGCAGGAGTGCCCGTATTTGAAATCGTAAATTGCTCGGTCTATTACGGAGTAGCAGTCGGGCATACGCCGATAGATGACGTCGTGCATGGTCAGCACGGCGGGGATGCCGGCCTTCCTTATATTAAGGGGCAACTCGTTGCTGAGTCCGTGAAAGAGTTGAATACCTTCGCCTCTCAGCAGATTGGTGAGGGCGTATGTGCGCCATACGCTTCCTCCGAGATACGATTCCCCTTTGCGGGGGAGGCGTATGTGTATGTTGTCCGCTTTCCGGATTTTTTCGAGTCTGGGGCTGTCGCAGTCACGGGGACTGTAGAGGGTGAGGTCCAGGTTGTGATAGGACGCTGCAAGGGATTCCACCACCAGGCGGGAGTAATTGCCCAGCCCGGTCATGTTGCGTAGCGCTCGTTTGCCGTCGAAGCCGATTTTCATTTCTGATTATTTTGTTGCAAATTTAAGGAAAATAATGTAGCCTGGCAACCCTGTTGAGACTCGCGAATTTGCGTATCCTAAGGCGGAAGACCTATTTATATTCAAATCTCGGCGGGTTAAATGACTCTGTTTATGCGTGCAATACTTTGAGTATTAGGGTGTTTTGAGTGTTTTGCGTATGGTGTAAATTTTTGACCGAATAAATTAACCGGAGGGGGAATAGCCCTCTTTTCAAAAAAAATAGCTATTTTTGTAGGTTATTAAGCGGAAGAAGCCTCTTTCGCGTTTTGAATGTAGCTATGATTGAATTTCAGACATACGACGTTGAGATGCCGAGATTGGACATGGCTCTTGTACGTACTTGGATTGAACAGGTGTGTCAGGAGCATGACAGGCTTCCTGGAAATCTGGTGTATCAGTTCTGTTCGGATGCGCATATCCTGGAGGTGAACCGTCAGTTTCTCGGACACGATTATTTTACGGACATCATCACTTTCCCATATTGCGAGGAGGGGCACATCAGCGGAGATATTGTCATCTCTTTAGATACAGTGCGCTCCAACGCCGAGGAAGTGGGGGAGAGCTATGAACGCGAGCTTCACCGGGTGATAATCCACGGAGTGCTTCATCTCTGCGGCATAAACGACAAAGGCCCCGGGGAACGCGAGGTTATGGAGCGACATGAGAATGAGGCGCTCCGGTTGCTGTCTCAGCTCCGCAATGATTTTTAACTACGTGTTTATCGGAGAGTATGCGTTTAGACTTTGAAGTCATAGTCATAGGAGGAGGTCATGCCGGGTGTGAATCGGCGTGTGCCTCGGCACGTCTCGGTGCCCGTACTTTGCTCTTGACGGCAGACATGAACCGTATAGCCCAGATGTCTTGTAATCCGGCTATTGGCGGTATAGCCAAAGGTCAGATTGTCAGAGAAATAGATGCTCTTGGAGGACAGATGGGAATTGTCACGGACCGTACGGCGATTCAGTTCAGGATGCTGAATCGTTCCAAGGGACCTGCGGTTTGGAGTCCCCGCAGCCAAAGCGACCGTACGCGCTTCACCGACGAATGGCGTCGTATACTTGATTCAATAGATGGTCTTGACATTTTTCAGGATATGGCTGTCGGTTTCCTGTTTAAGGAGGGGGCCGACGGCAAACCTCAGGTCTCTGGCGTAAAGACTGCTCTCGGGCTTGAGTTTACAGCCGGGAAGGTTATTCTTACGGCAGGTACTTTTCTTGGAGGCAGGATGCACTTCGGAGAGACCCAGATTCCCGGAGGCCGCATCTGTGAACCCGCCAGCAACGGTCTTACCGAGCAGTTGCGCGACATGGGTTTTGCCGTTGCTCGGATGAAGACAGGTACCCCTGTACGCATTGATGGCCGCAGTATTGATTATTCTCTTGTTCAGAAGCAGGAAGGTGACGATGTATATACTGAAAGTGCTGACGGTCAGCGAGTTCTGAGGCGTGATTTTCACAAGTTCTCATTTCTTCCGGAAGTGCGTAGAGTATTGCCTCCGCGTCCCTGTTATATCTGTCACACCAATCCGGAGGTACATAAGATTTTGAATGATAATTTGGACCGTTCTCCATTATACAACGGGCAGATAAAGAGCATAGGGCCTCGCTATTGTCCCTCTATCGAGACCAAGATTGTCACCTTTGCCGACAAGGATTCGCATCAGCTGTTCCTTGAACCGGAAGGTGTCCTTACCCAGGAATATTACGTGAACGGCTTCTCCTCCTCCCTCCCGTGGGAAGTGCAGTTCTCTGCGTTAGAGCATATTCCGGCTTTAAGAAATGTGCGGATTTATCGCCCCGGTTACGCCATAGAATACGATTTTTTCGACCCTACGCAGCTTAGACATTCCCTTGAGACTAAACTTGTTGACGGTTTGTATTTTGCCGGTCAGGTCAACGGTACCACCGGATATGAGGAAGCGGCGGGGCAAGGCCTTATGGCTGGAATTAATGCCGCACGCAGCCTGCGTGGATTGCCACCTGTGGTGCTTTCCCGCGACCGGGCCTATATCGGAGTGTTGATTGACGACCTTGTGATTAAAGGCGTGGATGAACCTTACCGGATGTTTACGAGTCGTGCCGAATACCGTATTCTGTTGCGTCAGGACGATGCCGATATGCGTCTTACGGAACTTGGCCATGATATAGGATTGGCCTCTGACCGGCGTTATGAACTTATGCTTTCCAAAAGAGAGCAACGCGATGCGCTGATTGAGTTTTGCCGTGGTTATAAGGTCAGGGCCGATGACGTGAATGATGTCCTTATAAATGTGGGTTCCGCTCCTCTTACCGGAGGTGTTCGGCTTATAGATTTGTTAGGACGTCCGTCAGTGGATTTCGCTCTCCTTGCGCCTTGTCTGCCTGCGTTGGCAAAGCGGATTGAAATGTTGGAGGATGCCCGTAGAGACGAGATAGTGGAAGCTGCCGAGATTTTGATTAAATACAGCGGTTACATAGAGAGAGAACGGCAGACTGCCGATAAACTTAAGCGTCTTGAGTATGCCAAGCTGCCTGTCGCCTTCGACTATGAAAGCATAACGGCACTCTCTACCGAAGCGCGGCAGAAGCTGAGCCGAATCCGTCCGTCAACAATGGCGCAGGCATCCCGTATACCCGGTGTTTCTCCGGCTGACATCAGTATTCTGCTGTTGCTTATAAACCGATAGCTGTTTTTAGGCAAGACTCGAGGCCTTCTAAAAAGATTGAATTAACAACATATTATAAATCTCAAACCCCGTGTGAATAAAGCGATAAGCGTTGGTTTGTTCCACGTGGAACACTAATCCGGATTAGACCTATGAATCTTGAAAATCTGAAAGGAACCATTCGAGACATTCCTGATTTCCCCACCAAAGGAATTATCTTCCGAGACCTGACGACTATGATTAAGAATGGGGAGGCCCTTCATCTCGCCAGCGAGGCGCTGCGCGAGCTTTATAAGGATAAAGGGGTTACTAAGGTTGTCGGTATCGAAAGCCGTGGATTCATCTGCGGCTCTATCCTTGCCTACGAACTTGGCTGTGGTTTCGTGCCGGCCCGTAAGCCCGGAAAACTTCCTGCTGTGACAATCAAAAAATCCTATGCCAAAGAATATGGTGTGGATATGATTGAACTGCACTCGGATGCAATCAACGAAAATGATGTGGTGGTGCTGCATGATGACTTGCTCGCTACCGGTGGAACTATGGCTGCCTGTTACGAGTTGGTGAAGAGCCTCAATCCTAAAAAGATTTACATTAACTTCATCGTTGAACTCGAAGCGTTGAAAGGACGCGAGAAATTCCCTGAGGATGTGGAAGTGACATCGCTCCTCAAATATTGACAACTGAAAAGCGGACGGAAAACGCAAATGGCGGAAAACATACGAAGTCGTAAATCCCGTAAGAGAGTAGGGGAGTTTTCGGTGCCGGCAGTCGGTTCCATCGAAAATTCCCCGGCTTCGTGTCCCGATGAAGACACCGGTGTCGTCTCGCGGCAGAATAATGTCTCCATTCCTCTTTCCGCTGATGAAAATGCCGTTTTGTCGGCCGTGGGGCGTCAGATAGACCATGCTTCCGAGGTGCCGCTTGAGATTGATGCCAAACGTAGTAATACCGACATATTCTACAACCGGCCCGGTCCGGTGCTTAGAGAGAAAATACTTTCTCTGCCTGATGACCCCGGCGTGTATATGTATCTGAACCGTGCCGGCAAGGTGATATATGTGGGTAAGGCAAAGCGGCTGAAGCGTCGCGTTTCCTCTTACTTTAACCGTCGCCATGACTCCACAAAGACAAATCTGTTGGTGCGCGGCATAGCCGACCTGCGGTTTGTCGTCGTGGCTACCGAGGAAGACGCCCTCCACCTGGAGGACGCGATGATTAAGGAATATCAGCCGCATTACAACATATTGCTGAAGGATGACAAATCCTATCCCTGGATTGTAGTCACCAACGAACCTTACCCTCGCGTATTTCTTACTCGCGACAAGGGAGAGGTGAAGGGACGCTACTATGGCCCGTATGCCAATGTCAGTAGCGCCAAGGCCGTGCTGGACCTTATACGCGAAGTATTCCCGATACGTAGCTGCCGCCATTTCATTGACAAGGGTTTCATAGAGCGCGGCAAAGTCCGTCTGTGCCTGGATTATCATATCAAGAAATGCGGAGGAGCCTGTATGGGACTTGTATCCACCGATGAATACGGCGAATATATAGCCCGTATACGCAGAATCCTGAACGGTGAGACCGCCTCCTTGCTCCGTTATCTGCGCGATGAAATGGAGTCTCTGAGCGCTAAGTGGAAATTTGAAGAAGCGCAGGAAGTAAAGCGACGCTACGAACTGGTGGAAAAATATCAGGCCAAGTGCACTATCGTTCCTCCCGATGAACACGAATACGACGTCTTTGCATACGATGAAAACTTCAAGGCCGCATACGTCAATTTCATGCACATACGTCATGGAGCGGTGGTGCGGAGTCTTACTCTTGAATATCGCAAGCGTATGGACGAGAGCCGCGAGCAGATACTGTCCATGTCTATCGGCGAGATAGAGCGGCGGTTCGAGCGCCGATTCGAGGGTGAAGTGATAGTTCCCTTCTTGCCGGATATGGAGTTCGACGGTGTCGATTTCATAGTTCCTCAGCGAGGCGACCGAAAGAAACTCCTTGACGTGGGCCTTAAGAATGTGTCTCGCTTCCGTCTTGACAAAGAGAAAGAAGCCGACAAACGCGACCCCGAACAGGCTGTGGAGCGCCTAATGACACGCATGAAAAATGACTTCCGCCTTAACGAGGAGCCCCGCCACATAGAATGTTTCGACAACTCCAATATCCAGGGCACGAATCCCGTGGCCAGCTGCGTGGTATTCCGCAACGGCAAACCCTCCCGCAGAGACTACCGTCACTTCACTATCAAGACAGTGGTGGGCGCCGATGACTTCGCTTCGATGAAAGAGGTGTTGCACCGTCGTTACACACGCCTGATGGCCGAAGGCGAGGAGCTGCCTCAGCTTGTGGTGGTGGATGGCGGCAAGGGACAGCTCAATGCCGCCGTGGAAGCCTTCGATGAGATGGGCATACGCGGTAAAGTCGCGCTCATAGGCATTGCCAAACGTCTTGAAGAGATTTATTTCCCGGGGGACACTATCCCGCTCTACATAGACAAAAAGAGCGAGAGCCTGAGGGTAGTTCAGCACTTGCGAGACGAGGCCCACCGCTTCGGCATCACATTCCACCGGGACCGCCGCAGCAAAGGGCAGATTGCATCGGTGCTGGATACCATCAAGGGGATAGGACCGAGTACTATATCCGCACTGATAAAGCACTTCAAGAGTGTGAAACGCATACGTCTTGCTCCCGAAGATGATATAGCCGAAGTGATAGGTCCGGCCAAAGCCCGTCTGATAAAAGAAGCTATCGGCAGCGAATCGGTAAATACATCCACGCCATCATTCGCCGATGACTGAAAAACTGCAAGGCATAGTACTGAGCGCCGTCCGCCACTCCGACCGTACACTCGTCGTGAGCGTGTACACCTCCACGCGTGGGCGACTCTCCTTAGCCGTGAGTACGGGCAGCGGCAAAAGTGCGCGCCGCATCGCCGCCCTCACAATGCCCCTTGCGCAGATAGAGTTTGAGTGCAATCTCTCCGCCACCCGGGAATTGCTGCGTCCCAGAGGCATTGCCTTTGCATACAGTTACAGAGACCTGTACTTCTCGCCGGTGAAGAACGCTATTGGCATATTCTTGGCCGAATTTCTCACCAAGCTGCTGCGTGAAGCCGAGCCGGACCGACTCATCTTCCGGTTCATTTCGCGCAGCCTCATTGTCCTTGACACCCTCGGAGGCTCACCCGCCAATTTTCACCTGACCTTCCTCGCGTCGCTCGCCACCTTCATGGGTGTGGCGCCAGACCTTGAGACATACACGCCCGGTTCCCTCTTCGATATGCGCGCAGGCATCTACTCGCGTCTGCACCCGGGGCATAAGGACATTCTGTTAGGGGAGAACGCACGTATCCCCCTGTTGCTGAGTCGCCTTAACTATGCCAATATGCACCGCCTGCGCCTTAACCGGACGCAGCGCGAGGCTATCCTCAGCGGGATGCTCCGCTACTGGAGCATCCATTTCCCCGGCCTCGGTACCCTTCACTCAGCCGAGGTGTTGTCATCTCTCTTTGCTTAAGTTATTGAATATAAGAAGGTTAGATAAAATCGCATCACTCTTTGAGACAAAAGGCCCTATTTTCACGTTATTTAATAAAGATATAACCCGCAAATATATATGAATAAACAGACAAAGCCCAAAAGGCTCAAGAAATCAGAGATAGCCGAGCGCATCCTCGCCTTCCTGCAGAAAGAGAGCAAACAGGCATTCAACTATAAGCAACTCGCCTTCGCCATTGACGCCACATCTCCGGCCTCGCGCATGGACATCATCAATGTACTGGATGAACTGGCAGCCGTCGGCGACATAGCCGAAATATCCCTTGGCCGATACAAAGCCAAGAGCGACAGGGGCAGCGAGAGCATAGGCACCTTCGTGCGCCGGAGCAATGGCCGCAACGCGGTCCTCATAGACGACGAACCAATCATGGTGGCCGAGCGCAACTCCATGCACGCCCTCAACGGTGACAAAGTGCGTGTCGTAATCTCCGCCGCACGCAAAGGGCAGGACCCCGAGGCCAAAGTGGTGGAAATCGTGGAAGAGAAAGACCAGGTATTTATAGGCACCCTTAAAGTAGAAGGCAACTATGCCGCTCTCGTCACCGACTCCAAATTCCTGGCCGCCGACATAATTATCCCCAGGGGTAAGCTCAAAGGCGGCAAGGACGGGGATAAAGCCATAGTCCGCATTACCCGCTGGAACGATGACGAGATGAATCCCCGTGGCGAGATTGTGGACATCTTAGGGCGGAAAGGTGACAATACCGCCGAGATGCACGCCATCCTCGCTGAGTTCGGTCTGCCGTACCGCTATCCCGCCAATGTGGAGAAAGCCGCCGACAAGATAGATGCAGGCATCACTCCGGAGGAGGTAAGTCGCCGCGAGGACTTCCGGGGTGTGACCACATTTACCATTGACCCCAAAGATGCCAAAGACTTTGACGATGCTCTTTCCATACGGCGTCTGGCAAACGGCAACGTGGAAGTAGGCGTGCATATCGCCGACGTCACACACTACGTAACCCCGACGTCTATCATTAACAAGGAGGCGCAGAGCCGCGCCACCTCCGTCTACCTTGTGGACCGCACTATCCCCATGCTCCCGGAACACCTTTCCAACGGCATCTGTTCCTTGCGACCCGATGAGGAGAAACTGACTTTCTCCGCTATCTTCGAGCTGGACACCGAAGCCAATGTGGTGAATAAACGAATAGGGCGCACTGTGATTCGCAGCGACCGCCGCTTCACTTACGAGGAGGCTCAGGAGCGCATAGAGAAAGGGGAGGGGGACTACACTAAAGAGCTGGTAATACTCAACGATATGGCGAAGAAACTGCGTGCCCGCCGTTTTGAGGAGGGTGCCGTGGACTTCGAGAGGGCGGAGGTACGCTTCGATATCGATGAAACCGGCAAACCCACTCACGTCTACTTCAAGGAGAGCAAGGACGCCAACAAACTGATTGAGGAATTTATGCTTCTGGCCAACCGTACCGTGGCCGAGTTCATCGGCAGTGAGACGGTGCGCCGCCTCCCCGGCAAGAAGCCCTCCAAGGCCAAGACTTTCGTCTATCGCGTGCATGACAAGCCCGACGTGGAGAAGCTCGCCAACCTCGCGCTCATAGCCTCGCGCTTCGGCTACAAGGTCAAGACCGACGGCAGCGAGAGGGCGGTGAACAAGTCCATAAACAAGCTGCTGAGCGACATCAAGGGCAAAGGCGAGGAGAATATGCTGGCTATGCTGGCCATACGCTCCATGGCCAAGGCTGTTTACACCACTGTCAACATAGGTCACTATGGCCTTGCCTTTGATTATTATACCCACTTCACATCACCCATCCGCCGCTATCCCGACATGATGGTACATCGTCTTTTGGCCCGCTACCTCGACAAGGGGCGTTCCGTGGATGTGCAGAAACTGGAAGACCTGTGCAAGCACTCGTCGGAAATGGAGCAGCTTGCCGCCAACGCCGAGCGTGCCTCTATCAAATACAAGCAGGTGGAATATATGCAGGAACGTATCGGCGAGGTCTACGGCGGCGTCATAAGCGGTGTCACCGAATGGGGCCTGTATGTGGAGCTGGACGAGAATATGTGCGAGGGTCTGGTGCCCGTGCGCGATTTGGCCGACGACTTCTATGACTACGACGAGAAGAACTACTGCCTGACAGGACGCCGTCACCACACCACTTATACCCTCGGCGACCGTGTCCGCGTCCAGGTGGCGCGTGCCGACCTGGACCGCAAGCAGCTTGACTTTGCCTTGATGAGCGATGACGGACAGCCGTTGCGTCCTCGCCAGGAAACGTCCAAAGGACGTTCCGGAGGCCGTCAGGGCAAGAACTCGCGCCAGACAGCCTATCGCCCGAGCGGAGGCCGCCACGGCGCTAAAAAACGCCGCAAATCCCGCCGTTGAACCAGCACCGGCCTATGTTATGGTAAAAATATAACCGCGCTGTCAAGACAGACCTCTGTTGACGGGTGTTTTGTATCATATTGACAGTCGGTGTTCCCGAAATGTCCTGTCCGGACCCGTGTCAGCTTTCATTCTGACACGGGTCCGTTTCTCTTTGTCACTGAAATTTTGCGAATTTTGTGTCCGATTTAGTTGGCTTATGAATAATTTAATTTGTAACTTTGCAGCGAATTTACGTCCGGAAGTCCTCCGGCGGTGCTTCTCAGCATACATAATTCAGTGTTAATACGGTAATAATCAACAACATATAATTTCTATGTTAGAAAATACAAATGTAAAAGCATTAGACCGGGTAGTAGTCCGATTTTCCGGTGACTCCGGCGACGGCATGCAGCTGGCCGGTAACATTTTCTCTAACGTAAGTGCAGGCGAAGGTAACGAGATTTCCACCTTCCCCGATTATCCGGCGGAGATACGCGCCCCGCAGGGCAGCCTTTCAGGTGTGTCCGGTTTCCAGGTGCATATCGGTAAAGGCGTACACACCCCCGGCGACGAGGCCGATGTACTCATTGCCATGAATCCTGCGGCCCTCAAGACAAACCTCAAGTTCCTGAAGAAGGGCGGTATCATTATCTGCGACTCGGACACTTTCCGCGACGCCGACCTCAAGAAGGCTCTGTACAAGACCGACGACCCCGTCAAGGAACTGGGTATCAATCCCGACACAATCATGCTCGTGCCCATGACCACTCTGCTCAAGGAGACCCTCAAGGACTCCGGCATGGACCCCAAGAGCATCCTGAAATGCAAGAATATGCTTGCCCTGGGCATCGTCTGCTGGCTCTTCGACCGCGACGTGGACGCCGTTCTCCGCAAGCTCCAGGCCAAGTTCGCCAAGAAACCGGCAGTCTACGAGGCTAACGCCAAGGTAATCCGCGCCGGTTGGGACTATGGTCATAACACTCATGCCTCCATGCCTACATATCGCATTGAGACTGAGTCTGTGAAGCCCGGTATATACACGGACGTTAACGGCAACACCGCCACTGCCTGGGGTCTCGTAATGGCATCCGAGAAGAGCGGCCGTCCCCTCTTCCTCGGCTCATATCCCATCACTCCCGCTACCGACATTCTGCATGAGCTGGCCAAGCGTAAAGACTTAGGTGTCAAGGCTTGCCAGATGGAGGACGAGATAGCCGGCATCTGCTCGGCAATCGGCGCCGCCTATACAGGTTCTCTGGCTGTCACATCCACTTCCGGTCCCGGCCTGGCGCTAAAGAGCGAAGCTCTCGGCCTGGCGGTAATGGCGGAGCTGCCCCTCGTGGCTATTGACGTACAGCGTGGCGGTCCCTCCACCGGTCTGCCTACCAAAACCGAGCAGACCGACCTGATGCAGGCTCTGTATGGCCGTAACGGCGAGAGCCCTCTCTGTGTGGTGGCTGCCGCTACTCCCACAGACTGCTTCACAATGGCTTTTGAGGCTTGCCGTATCGCGTTGGAACACATGACTCCCGTCATCCTGCTTACCGACGCCTTTATCGGCAACGGTTCCTCCGCATGGCGTATTCCCGAGGAGGAGGACTTCCCTGCCATCAAGCCCCATTTCGTAGACCCCGACAAGATGGGAGCCGACTGGAAGCCATACGCCCGCGACGCCGAGACACAGGTACGCTACTGGGCTCTCCCCGGCACTCCCGGTTTCCAGCACCGCGTAGGTGGCCTGGAGAAGGACTTCAACACCTCCGTAATCTCCACCGACGGCGCCAACCATGAGAAGATGGTAAAGATTCGCGCCGCCAAGATAGCCCGCATAGCCGACGACATCCCCGAACTGAAGATTCAGGGCGACACCGGTGCCAAGACCGTACTGGTAGGCTGGGGCGGTACTTACGGACATCTGCTCACCGCCGCCAACGAGCTGAACGCCGAGGGCACTCCCGTGGCTCTGGCGCATTTCCGCTACATCAATCCTCTGCCCAAGAATGCACTTGAAGAACTTGCCAAGTTCGACAACATAATCGTGGCCGAGCTCAATACCGGTATGTTCGCCGACTATCTGCAGAGCAAGATGCACGGCAAGGACATACGTCGTATCAACAAGATTGAAGGCCAGCCCTTCATGGTGAAAGAGATAGTGGACGGAGTTAAAAATATTTTAAACGACTAAGACACGACCATGGAAAATAAATTTCAGCCCTCAGACTTCAAGAACGAACAGAGCGTGCGCTGGTGCCCCGGCTGTGGCGACCACGCTATCCTCAACGTACTTCATAAGGCAATGGCCGACCTTGGCGTTGCTCCCCATAATACAGTAGTGGTGTCCGGTATAGGCTGCTCCTCCCGTCTTCCCTACTACATGAACACTTACGGCATGCACACCATCCACGGACGTGCGGCAGCCATAGCCACAGGCGTAAAGACCGCCAACCCCGAGCTTACCGTATGGCAGATTTCCGGCGACGGCGACGGCCTGGCTATCGGCGGTAACCACTTCATACACGCCATCCGCCGCAACGTGGACATCAACATGCTCCTCTTCAACAACAAGATTTACGGTCTTACAAAGGGTCAGTACTCACCGACCTCCGACCGTGGCTTCGTCTCCAAGTCCAGCCCCTACGGCACCACCGAGGACCCGTTCATTCCCGCCGAGCTTTGTTTCGGCGCACGCGGCACCTTCTTCGCACGCGGCATTGACGTGGCCCTGGACACTACACGCGAGGTCCTGGACGCAGCTGCCTCCCACAAAGGAGCTTCTGTAGTGGAAATCCTGCAGAACTGCGTCATCTTCAACAACGGCATCCACTCTTGCCTCACCGGCAAGGACGTGCGCTTCGAGCATACCATCCATCTGCGTCATGGCGAGAAGATGCTCTTCGGCGACAACAACGAGAAGGGCCTCGTACAGGATGGCTTCGGCCTCAAGGCCGTGACCATAGGCGAGGACGGCTACACACTGGACGATGTGCTGGTACATGACGCTCACACTCCTTCCAACTTCCTGCACCAGCAGCTCGCGATGATGGACGGCAAGACCCTTCCCCTGGCTATCGGCGTAATTCGCGATGTTGAGGCTCCTACCTACGAAACCGAAGTAGCTCAGCAGGTAACCGAAGTGAAGGCCAAGAAGAATTGGAAAAACCTCCGCGACATGATTCTCAGCACAAAAGAGACCTGGGAAGTGAAATAATAGTAATTTCCATATACCTAAACGGGGGCCGAGTCTAAATTTCATTTTGACTCGGCCCCCGTTTTAGTATGTCGCGACAGGCAGGGTATGCGTCGATAAATAAATCAAATATTGCTGTCCGATAAAACTTTTTGAAGCGAGATAAAATTAGGACTGATTCCATT
>URIC01000021.1 GCA_900547755.1 uncultured Bacteroidales bacterium | reverse complement strand
TTTATCGTTATTTTCCTTAAAAAATTTCACAAATCAAATTAGTTTAGACAACTTCATAGTTTGTGATTAGTTTTAATTGATAGATAGACGAGAAAGTTTTTTTCTCATTGTTGTAGTGATTGCAAAGTTAGTGCTTTTTTGACATTCCAACTATTAATTTGTTTTTTTAATTTATTTTAACATATAATGGGTGGAGTAGTTGTATCAGATTTTATATGCGTTTGTTCAGAAACCCGTCCAGCGTTTGCGCCAGTAGCGGGCGCCCAATTCGTCCCAGCGCTGAACGGCCGCTCCGAAGAAGTCGCGAGTGTAGTCATTGAGCAGGGCAGTGGCTTCTTCATTTTTGCCTGAGTCCGTGAGCTCGCGGTAGGTAGTCTCTATCAGAGGCAGCTCCCTTGCGCCTTTCTTCAGGAAATGGTCTCGTGCCGGCTCCATTGTCTTGCGCTCATCCCCCCATCTCACGGTCGCCAGTCTGTTGGGCTGGCGGAAATGCCACAGGGCTGCATCGTCGCGCGTTCTGTGCTGGCCGCACACCTGCAGCATATCGGGCAGCTCGGTAGTGCCGGCGAATATGGGGAAACGCGGCGACTGACCGGGGTTGTCCAAAGCCACCCATGCCACACCTCCCACTCCGTCGGGAAGCCAGTCACGGCATTGAATCACTGTGGAGTAGGCGCACCAGGGTACGCTCACCGTGCGTATGTTGCGCATGGCACTGTCGCCCATAGCCTCGTAGACGGCTATCTCGTCAGGGCGCATCCAGGGGTTGGCGAAAGGACTTACCACCGTGTCCGGCACCTCTCGGCCGTCCTCCGGCTTCTTCTTGCGGTTCTTTACCTTGAGCCTGCCGCTGAGGTTGAGGTCCGTACCTTCGTAATAAGAGCCGAGCAGGCGGGATATGTCGGCTACCGACACCTTTGCCGAGGGCTTGACGCTAAGCGGCAATTCTTCCATTTGGTCGGTGAATCCGGCCTCAGGCGCCAATTGCCGCATGATGTAGAGTTCGCGCACGCTGTAATTCTTAGGTTCGTTCAGATAGTTCACGCCGCTGTATGCTTTCCAGAAAGAGAACTCCTCCTTGCCGTCCCACAAGCCCATTTTGCGTGCCACATCCTTGACATTGGCCGAGGCCATACAGTTATCCGGGTCATCGAGGTCGAGACGCCCTATGCGGCTCACGTTTGCCGAGACGGCGATATGGTCATCGGGTATGCGCACTGCGGCCCATACGCCACCTTTCTTCTTTTTGCCTTCCCCCTGGACCTCGAAAATCCACACCTCTTTCGGGTCGGCTATCGTGAGGCACTCCCCGGCATCGCCATAGCCGTATTTACGTATCAGCTCACCCATGAGCTTTATGGCGTCGCGTGCGGTGGTGCAGCGCTCCAGGGCAATGCGCTGCAACTCCTCGATTCTGAACATTCCGTCCGGATTGATGAGTGTGTCGCGTCCGGTGAATGTAGTCTCGCCCATAGCCAGCTGATGCTCGTTGAGGCAAGGGTAAGCGGTGTTGAGATAGTGGTATGTGTGGCTCGCCTGAGGTATGCGTCCCTTCTCCTTGACACCGTCCATACTGCCCGGATACTCGGTGTGCAGCAGACCGTCGTAAATGCCCGTGACCGTGTCGCGCGGGTAGTCTGCCGGAGCCGTCGGCTTAATCCATGTGCGATACCAGGAGTCGCAGGTGTGGCTGGTCATTACCGAGCCGTCTGCGGAGGCTCCCTTGCCCACCATTATGCTTGTGCAGGAATCGTTCCTGCCTGTTCCCGAGGCCACGCAATATGCCGCACACAGCAACGCGACGGCCTAGATGATTTGTCTTTTCATGTCCGTAAGATTTATAGACCGCTAAATTAGCGAAAATTTCCAAGACCGAGAACTTTTCCTTAGGAAACATGAGGATGGGTTTGCGCTTTTTTGACTAATTTTGCAGTCTGAAACTTATAAATGTATGTCTCGAAAAAGAAAACCGCTTCCTGTTCTGGAGGCTCTGCATATCACTGATGTGGCGGCCGAGGGCAAGGCCCTGGCGCGTGTGGCACTGAACCCCGACAAGCCGGAGGATAAATTAGTGGTGTTCGTACCCTTTGCGGCGCCGGGCGATGTGGCCGATGTGCGTCTGCTGCGCAAGAAACATTCATTCGCCGAAGGGCAGATAGAACGCCTGGTGACTCCCTCGCCCCTCCGTGTGGAGCCGCGTTGCACCAATTTCGGCGTTTGCGGCGGCTGTAAGTGGCAGCATCTGCCATACGAAGAACAGCTGCGCTTCAAGCATAAACAGGTCTGCGACGTCCTGGAGCGCATCGCCAAGGTGGAACTGCCGGAGGTGAATCCAATCTGCGGTGCCGTCAATCCCTGGTTTTACCGCAACAAGATGGAGTACACATTCTCCAACAAGAAATGGCGAACATGGGAGCAAGTGCTGAGCGGCGAGGAGTTTACCGACTCGTCCGACGCATTGGGTTTCCATATCCCCGGCGCTTTCGACAAGGTGCTTCACATAGAGGAGTGTTTCCTGCAGGATGCCCAAGGGGACCGAATCCGCAACTTCATCTACCGCTGGGGCGAGGAGCATGGACTCTCATTCTACGACCTGCGTCGGAACGCGGGGCTGTTACGCACGCTGATGATTAGACTCGCCTCTACCGGCGAGCAGATGGTGTGCCTGTCTTTCGGAGAGGATGACCCGCAGGCCATAGACGCGCTCATGCAGGCCCTGTCTGTCGCGTTCCCCGAAATCACATCGTTGGTGTATGTAATCAACACCAAGGCCAACGACACCATATCTGACCTTCCGGTACATATCGTAAAAGGAGAACCTTATATTATGGAGCGGATGGAGAACCTTCAGTTCCGCGTGGGACCAAAATCGTTCTATCAGACAAACTCCGCGCAGGCCTACAGACTATATTCCCATGTGCGCCGCATGGCGGGTCTTGACGAGGCGGCGTCTCTGCCGCAGGACCGTAAGCCCCTGGTGTACGACCTCTACACGGGCACCGGTACCATAGCATGTTTTGTGGCCCGTGGCGCAAGACACGTGGTGGGTGTCGAATATGTGCCGGAGGCCATTGAAGACGCCGGAATCAACGCCGGAATCAATGGCCTGGACAACACTACTTTCGTAGCCGGAGACATGAAGGATGTGCTGACTCCCGGGTTTATAGCCGCCAACGGGCGGCCGGACATAATCATAGCCGACCCGCCCAGGGCCGGTATGCACCCTGATGTGCTGAAAGTGATAATGGAGGCTGCCCCGGGGCGCATAGTCTATGTCAGCTGTAACCCGGCCACACAGGCCAGGGACCTCGCTGTGTTGGACCCTATGTATGCCGTCCGGGAAGTGCAGCCGGTAGATATGTTTCCGCATACACACCATGTGGAGAATATCGTCCTGTTTGAAAAAAGACCGTAAGCCGACTCCCTTTGAGGCCGCCGGCCGGTACAAATTGAAATTTTCGGAGCCGGAATACCTGTTCCGGGAATCCCGGATGTCGGTGAATAAACTCTGAAAATGGAAGTTGGAGGCGGGTTGAAGTTGCAGAATGACAAATTTGCTAAAGGGATATGTTGTAAAACACATAATCGAATTAGGAATATGTCATTTTTTAGATGTAATTTTGCAGTGCGATTAGAAAGGAAAGCGGGGCGGGCGAATGAATCCGCAACCCGATTCCCGGAGATTGCCCAATCCATGTTAACCTGAAAAATCAGCCTGTACGGGCTACTGAAAAGCAAATATCTAATACCACATATCAGAACTGAAGTTTTTTCATAATCTACACACTCAATATTTATTACATCACATTCAACCTTAAATCACGTTCATCTGAAAAACCTATCGAGTCCCCGGCCTTTTTAAAGGCCGGGGACTCGCACCATATATGAATGATATGTGGGTCTGAAAGTGGAGTCCAATCGTCATATATCGATATGATACTCTACAATAGACTATATCTCAATAAAATATCCATCGTCACAACAGTATACTGTTGCGGGCGTTTCGAGCGGTGTCGCTTCTCTGAGGATGAGATTTAGCATCTCGGGTGTAAACTTATGCAGGTCTACGGTATATTCCATTGAATCATATTCATTGAGTCTGGCTGTTGTCGTAGCCTTCGTGGAATTGAAAGTGTAACGGTACTCTTCCTTCACGAAAGGAACGGTATATGATTCGTCATATTCGGTCATGCAGTTATAATCACAGCTGAACAGATAGGGACATATGAGCTTGCCGTCGGCTATTCTTCCGACATAGAACTCCGCTAATCCTTCCATTTCGTCACAGTTCACATATATGCCGTAATTACCCTCAATGCTGCTGTCGGTGTCAAGAAGAAGAAAACAGGGGTAGCTGACGTTGCCGCCGGATGTGGAGATAGGTATGATTTCAGACACTTTGCAGTATTTCTTGCTGACCCAGCCATTGGATTCTCTTTTGGGACCCCATTTGTACAACTCGACCCATTCCGGCTCTTCTTCCACTACAGGTGCAATTCCTGAAAACAATACAGGCTGTATGTTGCCGCCGGTTTTCGAACCCCAGTAGCCGGAATAAATCACCGGATCTTCGTAGGAGTAAATTTTTGTTTCATTGTAGACCATTCTCGGTGCTGTTACAGAGGGAGCTTTGCGGATATTGATGCCCTCTATGGCAGTACACTTGGCAATCTTGGTCCAGGCGGGAGCTTTCACTGTGAAAGGAAGTGTGGCTGCAGTCGCGCCTACGGATATGACTGTGGCCACGGCTAAAAAAGTAAATCGCATAATTTAAAATCTGATTTCGGGTTAATAATCCGCTACAAAGGTAAATAAAAATATTTAAAACTGTTTATAGTAAGACTTGAAGCGGCACTGAGAGGATGTCTTGATATCCTCTCAACGGTGGCGGGAGTGTGTCAGACGGGTCAGTTCACCTATCAGGAGTACCGGTGCCGTTCCCGAAACTATTATCAGCCAGTCCTGGTATGTCAGTGCCGTTACGTTGAAGAAGGCGCCTCCTGCCTGAACTATCAGCACCTGGCCTATCAGGATTATTGCCGCTATGGTCAGGAAGCCGTTGGCCCCTTTCAGATGGAAAGCGGAGCGCCCAGTGTGGAATGCACGGGCGTTGAACATATTCCAGAATTGCATGAACACGAAAACAGTGAAGAATACCGTCAGTTCTATGGGGGTAAGTTCGTGTCCGGAGGTAATCGGCAGTCGGAACAGCTGCGTCAGCGAGCATAGACCCGTGTGTTGCAGATACCAGAGCAGCGCCAGCAGTATGGCTACGAATACAAGGCCGATGCCGAATATGGACTTCCACATATCGCCGGTGATAATAAACGCCTTGCGGCTGCGGGGCTTGTCCTTCATCACCGTCTGCGAGGGGGGCAGGGAGGCAAGAGCCATAGCCGCGAAGGTATCCATTATCAGGTTGACCCACAGCATCTGGGTGACGGTGAGCGGGGACTCGGTACCCATGAAAGCGCCGCACAACACGATAAGGCAGGCTACGACATTGACGGTCATCTGGAACAGGATGAAACGCTGTATATTCTGATATAGCGAGCGTCCCCACATCACGGCTCTTTCTATGGATGAGAAGGAGTTGTCGATAATAGTGATGTCCGAAGACTCTTTGGCCACGGATGTGCCGTCGCCCATCGAGAGGCCCACATGGGCGGCCTTCAGCGCCGGCGCGTCGTTTGTGCCGTCGCCGGTGACAGCCACCACTTCACCTCTGCGTTGCAGGGCCTCAACCAGGCGCTTCTTGTCCATAGGGCGGGCGCGGGCTATGATTTTGAGCTGTCCGGCACGTTCCTGCAGCTCGGCATCTGTCATGGCGGCAATCTCCGTGCCGGTGGTGATGTTGAGGCCGGAGTCCGCAGCGTCATCCCACAGGCCTGTGCGGCGTCCTATCTCTTTGGCGGTGGCGGCTGTGTCGCCGGTTACAATCTTCACCTGTATGCCGGCATCCAACACCGCTCTGACAGCGGCGGGAACATCTTCGCGCACCGGGTCGGAGATGGCGGCCACGCCTATGAATTTCAGGCCGTCGGTCTTAAGTGAAGAGTCCTCTATGCCGCGCTGTCCGTCGGGAAGTTCACGGTAGGCGAAGCCCAGGGTGCGCATCGCCTGGTTCTGATAGCCGAGCAGCACGGCATCCGTTTCTTCCTTGGTAAGCCCCGCTTTATCGGCGCAGAGGGCGAATATTATCTCAGGGGCGCCTTTCACGTAGAGTATGCGTTTGCCGTTAGGGCGTTCTACCTCGGTGGCCATATATTTGCGCTCGGTGGAAAAGGGGACTTCGGCCAGCACCCTGTCACGCTGTCTCGGTTTCCGGTAGTCGATGCCCCGGGCATCGAGCCATAGCAGAAGCGCACCCTCGGTAGGATTACCCAGAACCTTTGCTCCTGAGCCTGCGGTGTCAAGCTGTGCGGTGGAGTTTACGGCCATGCCTTCGTAGATTATATCTTCAGGGGTATCGCCATAAAATTCAGTCTTGAACACCTGCATCCTGTTCTGTGTGAGAGTGCCGGTCTTGTCCGTGCAAATTACAGTGATTGCCCCCATGGTCTCGCAGGCGTGCATCTTGCGTACCAGGTTGTTGGTCTTGAGCATACGCCGCATGGAGTAAGCCAGCGAGAGGGTCACCGCCATCGGCAGTCCCTCCGGCACAGCCACCACTATCAGCGCCACGGCTATCATAACCGACTGCAGGGCTTCGGCGAAGATGTTCACCCAGTTCAAATCTGTCTGAGAGAGGAAGAACATAGTCATTCGGCCTGCCACCACCAAGGCGGCGATGATATAGCTGAAACGGGAAATCAGACTCCCCAGGCGTTCCAGCTGTTCGCCCAGGGGAGTCTTCACGGAATTGTCTATTCTGGCGGTCTCATACACCTTGCCGGCTTCCGTGGCGTCGCCCACGGAAGTCACGCGCATCACACCGTGCCCCTCCATCACATTGGTGCCTTTCATCACGGTATTCGACGGGAAAGTGGCTTCCTCGTCGAAAGCCGCCGGGTCTGTGGTCTTGTGCGCCATAGGCTCGCCGGTGAGGGTAGACTCGTCCACGCTCAGCGAGGTGGCATCCAGCAGAGTTCCGTCGGCCGGTATTTCGCATCCGGTGGTGAGGACTGCGATGTCGCCTGCCACCACATCTTTTTTGGGAATTTCCTGAACATGACCGTCGCGCACCACCTGCACGGGGTCGTTGTCGTTTACTTGGTTCAGCAGGTCAAACTCCTTGTCGGCTTTCATCTCGAAGTAGAACGAGAGTCCGGTAGCCAGTATTATAGCCATGAAGATGCCCGCCGGCTCAAAGAACACGCCGGCTCCTTCGGGACTATGCAGACCCCAGTATTCGTAACAGGAAATGCCCACTGACAGCACACCTGCCACCAGCAGGATGATAATCAGCGGGTCGGAAAATTTTGAGAGAAAACGCTTCCAGAGGGGTTCCTTGGCCGGAGGTGTAAGCACATTCGCGCCATACAGGCGTCTGTTCTCCTCCACCTGTGCAGAGGTAAGACCTTTTAAAGTAGTGTCTTGCATAAAATATGGGGTAATGCTTCAGTGGGTGTTCGGAAATAGACGTCGAATCAGTTTACAGCCAGGAGCTGTATGTCAAATATAAGGGTCGAGCCGCCGGGGATTCCGGGCTGGTTGAATTTTCCGTATGCCTGTTCGGCGGGGATATATACTTCCCAACGGTCTCCGGGGCGCATTTCGCATAGAGCTATGCTCCATCCGGGTATGAGGTCCCGCAGGCGGAACGCGGGGGGAGTGCCGCCACGGCTGCTGTCGAATGTTTTGCCGTTGATGGTCTTGCCGGTGTAGTGTACCGTCACGAC
Organism: uncultured Bacteroidales bacterium; assembly: GCA_900547755.1. Lineage (GTDB taxonomy): Bacteria > Bacteroidota > Bacteroidia > Bacteroidales > Muribaculaceae > Lepagella. Next base: position 25,953 of record URIC01000021.1, on the reverse strand, counting down.
GCTTCCTCTGTTAGGGTTGACGCCTGTTCCGTTTCCTTTATTCAGCACCTTGTAGCAGATGCCCCGGTCCAATTGCTTGACTCCTTGTTCTTTAGACTTTTCTTCCAGCCATTGCCTGTTTTTGAGTATATAGTCCTGTTTGCTCATCGGTCTATGTGTTTGTAATACGTAGATGTCGCTTACCAGCCCTGTCTGTACAGAGGCTTTGCAAACCGAGTGCAAAAGTACACGATATCCATTACCTTTACAAATAAAAATATGTTACAAAAAAATTAAATATTTGTTGCAAATAATAGTCGTATATCAGCCACACTCGTATCAATCCTCTGAATCATAATATGATAACGGGAGATTTGCGAATCTGGAAGTTGGCTGAAAGTACCGGAGCGAAAGGAGAATGGAGAGAACGGGCACCTACGGGACATTTCTTGACACAAGCACAGCACTTGATGCACTTGGCTGAATCCACGGTATGGCAGTCATCGGCGATGGTATGTGTGGGACAAACCGAGACACATGTTCCGCAGCGGGTGCAGAGGGAGTCATTGACCTCAGGCAGGAGTTTGACCGGTGTCAGCTTCTGTTGTGCGACGTAGCTAATGACAAATTCCTTGAAATTGGCCAACGACTGTTCCGGAGAAGGAATGTCCATAACCGATGTCGCGTCTATGTCCTGAACATCGCCTGCCGATAGTTTATTGGCGATTCTGTCGCCGAACTCAGCCGCGACTCTGAGGTCTTCGGTATCCGGACGGCCCACTGCAATGGGAGTGTCAGCGGTGGAATAGGAATGTTCGCCTACGAAGGCTCCGGCGGCGACTGGCCTGAGACCATGGTCTTTGGCGAACTCAGACATATCGACAAGGGCATTCTCGAAAGCGCGGTTGCCATAGACGGCTATCAGCACGCATTTGGCCCCGTTGCCCTTGATTATGTCCATTCTGGATTTTGCTGTCGGTGCCATGTGACCCCCATAAACCGGGGCGGTAAGGATTACCAGGTCATCCGGGCCAGCGTCTATCCTGTCGCGAGACTCTGTCGTGACATCGACGGTGGCGGATTCAACATTCAATGCCGAGGAGATTTCTTCTGTCACTGCATCGGCAATTTTTCCTGACGTACCCGTCGGCGAGAAAAATATGTTGTAAACTGTCATTTTCTGTCGGTTTAAATTGACTGCTTATTGGTTGATTATGAAGTCTGTCTCAATCTCATCAGATAAAGTAATAGATGTGCGAATCAGCGTTCCAAGATTTCCATACCCAGGGCACCGGAAGAGAGATGCAAATCCACGCTGTCAGGTTTATTCCGGTGACTATTCCAGGCATAGCGGTTGTATCGCTGTATTGAAATTGACCGTTTGCACTCGCGCTCGTCCGGGAGTCTTGCATCCATGAAATAGACTTTATAGGGTTCTCCTCGGGTGTAGCGGTTACGCGCCACACGTTTGCTGCGGTAACGGGTCTCGGAATAGACCCTCACGATTTCAGCACGCACAGTGACAGTGCGCGATGTGTCGCGACAGAAATAGTTGACACCGAGAATAAGGGCCATAAACAATCCCGTAGCAGTCACAAGATGACAGAGAACGTTTATTGTAACCGAGGATGTGCCGGTGAGGACGCTCCAGTTCTTTTTATTTCTGAAAAAGAACACGGAAATGCCGGCAAACACTATAGACAGGGCTACAATCCACCAAGGATTGACAAGAGTCATGCCGAAAAGCGCGAGGGCGATTCCGTAACAAAGTATGACGGCAAAAATTACCGCTATCATTCCGAATGTTCTCCAAGAGGAGTTCTTTTTTTGACTCATAATACCGCACAAAATTACCGAAAACAGACGATATGGACAAATCTGAATAAAGTGAAGCCTCATTGCGAAATCAACTGACAAGTGCGAATTTACCTGAAAATTCGATTCAACGCCTGAATAGGTGAAATTCAAATAAATGAGTTTTGCTGTCAGCGATGGCCATTTTATAATCTGAAAAAATGGTATTTTTAGCGTTAAAATCGGGTATATTCCAATTGGCGGATTCTTTGTAAATTTGTGCCCAAAATCAGAATGTATGAACAGCAGATATTTTTTACTATTGGCGGCGATGTCGTGTACGCAGGTTTTGTGTGCCTTCGAGGAGAGAGATTCAGTGACCGAATTGCAGCCTTTCGAGGTGACGGAAAAGGTTTCCAAGGCTCCGGTACAGCTGTTGCCGCTGGATGTCACCTTAGTCAGCGGCGCACAGATAGAGCAGAGCCGGGAGGCCAACGTGCTTCCGGTACTTCAGCACCATGTGCCTGGTATGTTCGTCACCCAGAGGGGATTGGCAGGCTATGGAGTAAGCACTGAGGCCGCCGGCTCCGTGAGCGTGCGTGGAGTAGGGGGCGTGGGAAAGGTTCTCTTCCTTATCGACGGACAGCCGCAGTGGGCGGGCATTTTCGGTCACTCGCTTCCGGACACATACGTGAGCGGAGACATTCAGGATGTGGAGGTGGTCAGTGGTCCCGCATCGCTGCTGTATGGCTCCGGGGCTATGGGAGGCTCGGTCAATCTCATTACCCGCAGGGCTACGGATAACGGTCTTTCGGGGGCTCTGCGTGCCATGGCCGGAAGTTACGGCACTATGAACTGTTCGGGACGTCTGGGCTATAAGTCCGGCAAGCTGCGCGCGCTCGTTTCCGCCGGTTACGACCGCTCGGACGGTTCTCGCCGTGGAATGGGCTATTGGCTCGCCAATCAATATATCAATCTTGAATATGACTTCTCTAAGCATTGGGCTGCCGGTGCCGATGTGATGGTCACCGAGACCCGTGCCGACAATGCCGGGTCTGTGCATGAGTCCACTCCCAAGCAAATGTGGACCAAGATGCTGCGCACCACTTACTCTTTGTTTGTGAAGAACCGCTACTCCTTCGGAAACGGAGGCTTGCAGGCTTATTGGAACTGGGGGCGCCACAAAGTAGACGATGGTCTGAGCAATGGTCAGCCTCGCGACTATCTGTTCCATTCCAAGGACTATAACATGGGCATCACAGCCTACGAAACGCTCAACCTATGGACCGGCAACGACCTGAGCCTCGGCGTGGACTTCAAGCACTGGGGCGGCAATGCCTGGAACGCCAAGAAGGCCGATGGCACGCGCACAGACATTGTGGACAAGCACGTGAACGAGCTCGCCGGCTACGCGATGATGCAGCAGTCCTTCCTCTCGGATATTCTCAGGCTTAACGCCGGCGTGCGTCTGGAACACTCTTCCCAGTTCGGTAACGAATGGGTGCCTCAGGCCGGGTTCGTATTCGCTCCGCTGCAGAACGGACAGCTGAAGTTCTCTTACGGCAAAGGTTTCCGCTCTCCCAATATCCGTGAACTGTATATGTATGGACCCCGCAATGCTGACCTTAAGCCCGAGCGCATGAACAATTTCGAGGTAGAACTGCGCCATCGCTTTATTCCCACGCTTGAGACATCGCTTGCCCTGTACTACATAAACGGCGAGAATATGATTCAGACGGTGATGACGGACGGCAAGCCTCTGAACGTGAACACCGGCAAATTCATAAACAAAGGCTTTGAAGCGGAGGCTGACTGGTCCATAACTCGGGAGTGGGAGATAGGAGCCAATTATGCCTATCTGCACACCTCCAAGCGAATAGTGTCTGCCCCCCGCAACAAGTTGTATGGCGAGGTTAGCTACACTCCCGGTCCCTGGGAGTTCAACCTTAATATGCAGGGTATATGGGGGCTATACACCGAGGAGAGCAAGGAAGACTATGTGCTGCTTGGGGCTCGTGCCGCATATCACTTGCGGCTTCCCGCCGAGTTGACCTTCTTTGTGAAAGGAGAGAACCTGACAGCCACCAAATATGAGATAAATTACGGTTTCCCGATGCCTCGCGCCACAGTTATGGCCGGCGCGGAGATAAAATTCTGAGCGGAGCCTGAACCTTTGCTTCTCTGCTTTGTTTTGACCTAAGAAAGTGCGTGGGACTCAGCGCTCTTTCCTCTAATAAGAACAAAATTAAAGAATTATGAATTTTCTGACTCAAGACAAGCTCGTGATAGTAGGAGCCGCCGGAATGATAGGCTCCAACATGGCCCAGACTGCCATAATGATGAATCTGACCCCCCATATATGCCTCTATGACCCCTATGCGCCTGCGTTGGAGGGTGTGGCGGAGGAACTGCGTCACTGCGGTTTCGAGGGTGTGGACATCACTTTCACTTCCGATATAAAAGAGGCGCTCACCGGTGCGAAATATATTGTCAACTCAGGAGGCGCCGCACGTAAGGCCGGCATGACCCGCGAGGATTTGCTGAAGGGCAACGCCATTATCGCCGAACAGTTTGGCAAGGATGTCAAGGCTTATTGCCCGGATGTGAAGCATATCTGTGTAATCTTCAACCCGGCGGACATCACCGGTCTTATCACGTTGTTGTACTCCGGACTCAAACCCTCCCAGGTCACCACCCTGGCCGCGCTGGACAGCACACGCCTGCGCTCCGAGCTGGCCAAGTATTTCGACATTCCCGCCGACGAGGTCAAGAATTGCCGCACATACGGCGGCCATGGCGAGCAGATGGCCGTATTCGCATCCACCACCACAGTTGCCGGTCAGCCGTTGACTGAGATAATCGGCTCGGAAAAGATGCCTGACGAGGCATGGCGGGAGCTGCGTACCCGCGTGGTGCAGGGAGGCAAGAATATCATTGACCTGCGAGGCCGTTCCTCTTTCCAGAGTCCTGCATACCTCTCCATAGAGATGATAGCCGCAGCAATGGGCGGCAAGCCGTTCCGCTGGCCTGCAGGCGTATATGTGAATAACGACCGCTTCTCCCACATTATGATGGCTATGGAGACGGACATAACCGCCGACGGTGTGAGCTGTACACCCGTCAAGGCCACTCCCGAGGAGCAGGCCGAGCTGGAAAAGAGCTATAAGCACCTATGCAATCTGCGCGACGAAGTGATAGCTCTCGGTGTGATGCCTCCCATATCGGAGTGGTCCAAGATTAACCCCAACCTTGAGGTGAAGACCTGTTGACAGCCTCTTAATCGAAAGAATTAGGTTTGGAAGAACTGACAATACCCCGCATGGACTCGATATGGCCCGTGCGGGGCGTTTATATTTGTATGCTCACTGATTTTTTGCTAATTTTGCACTATAAAAGAACAGATAAGAAACAGAGATGCTTTTCGCAGATATTTTAGCCCTTGTGCCGGATACGGTGCCGGCCCTGTTACCTACCGCCCAGGATATTTTCGCCTGGTTCGTGAACCATGCAAGCTACTGGTTTGTGTTTGCGTTTATGATTATAGAGAGCTCGTTCATCCCCTTTCCTTCGGAAGTGATAGTGCCGCCGGCTGTCTATCTCGCCTGTGTAGGTATGGGCGCCGGCGCGGGAATGAATCCTTATATGGTAGTGTTGCTCGCCACCGCCGGAGCTCTTTGCGGAGCGTATATCAATTATATCCTCGCCTTATGGATAGGGCGTCCGCTCGTATATAAGTTTGCCGACAGCAAGTTCGGTCATGCCTGTCTCATAGACCGCGAGAAGGTGGAAAAGGCGGAGCGATACTTCGACAGGCACGGTGCGGTGTCCACTTTCATAGGGCGCCTCATTCCTGCCATACGTCAGCTTATCTCCATTCCTGCCGGCCTGGCGCGGATGAACTTCGGAATCTTCTCCATTTTCACATTTCTCGGCGCGCTGGTCTGGAATGTAGTACTCGGTATTCTCGGCTGGTGGCTTTCCACTACTGTGGCGTATCCGGACCTTCTGGCCCAGATTGAGAAATACAATCACTATCTCACTTATATAGGCCTCGGCATAGGAGTGATATGCCTGCTTGTGATTGTACGTAATGTACTGAAAAAGAAAAAATCCGATATACAATGAAAGTTTCCCCCTCCCTGCTGTCCGCAGATTTCGGGTGTCTGTCACCGGACATCGACATGATTAACGCTTCCGAGGCAGATTATCTGCACCTTGACGTTATGGACGGCGTTTTTGTTCCCAATATTTCTTTTGGTTTCCCGGTTATGAAGGCTGTAGCCAAGCGATGCACGAAGCCCCTTGATGTCCACCTGATGATAGTGGAACCGGACAAGTGGATTTCTCAGGTCCGCGACCTCGGCGCCGAGATAATGAACGTGCATCAGGAGGCCTGTCCGCAGCTGCACAGCGTGCTCCAGCGAATCCACAATGCAGGAATGAAGGCAGGCGTCACAATCAATCCCGGCACCCCGGTGTGTATGCTCGAGGATATTGTCGAGGATGCGGACCTTATTCTGATAATGAGCGTGAATCCCGGTTTCGGCGGCCAGAAGTTCATTCCTCACTCATTGGAAAAAGTACGCCGTTTGCGCGAACTTATAACCCGCACCGGCTCCAAGGCTGTTATCGAGGTGGACGGAGGTGTCAACTTGCAGACCGGCAAACAGCTGGCCGATGCCGGTGCCGACATTCTTGTGGCCGGCAGTTTCGTGTTCGGAGCTGATAACCCGGCTGAAACCATTCGTGCCCTCAGAGGGTTATGACCCTGTTAGAAAAAATTCGCAGGGAACCATGTAGCAAACAGCTCCCTGTCTGCGTCTGAATTAAGAGGCTGTTTAAAATAAACGGCACTCAGCTGTTACATAGTGTTATATGAACGATAAGAATATTCTGGAAATAGACCGCTTGGTGAAGACCTACGGCGAGTACAAGGCCCTGGACGATTTCTCACTGAATGTAGAGAAGGGTGCAATATTCGGCCTGCTCGGACCTAATGGTGCCGGTAAAACCACATTGCTGCGCATCATCAATTCCATTTTGGTGGCTGACAGCGGCGAGGTACGCATAAACGGGCGCAAGGCGGAGTTGGGCGTTACGACCCGCAACATCGGATATATGCCTGAGGAACGCGGCCTGTACCCTAAGATGAGAGTGGACGAGCAGATTATGTATTTCGGCACACTGAAGGGGGCCGACAAGACCACTCTGCGCCGCAACATGATAGAGTATATGGACATCTTCGATATTCCCGAAACGGACCGGCATCGCCGGGTGGAGGAACTCTCCAAGGGAAATCAGCAGAAGGTGCAGATACTCTCCACGGTTGTGCATCAGCCTGAACTGATAATCCTTGACGAGCCTTTCTCCGGCTTCGACCCTATCAACGGACGTCTGCTGACACAGCTAATCAGCCGCTTGCAAGAGCAGAACAGTACGATTATCCTCTCTTCTCACAATATGCCGGCTATCGAGGAAATGGCCACTCACATCGCCCTTATCAACAAAGGACGATTGCTGCTGGATGGCCAGGTGGACGACATCAAGGAAGCTAACAAGACCGGTTTGTTGGAGATAGCCGTCTCCGAACCTCTCAATATGGATTTGGCGCTTGACTCATCCTGTATCCGGGAAATAAGTCCCATAGAGGCGCATCGCAAGCATGCGTCGGCTTACCGGATAGTACCTGCCGAAGGAGCTTCAAACAACGACATTCTCTCCGCTATATCCATGCAGGGCAATATACTCAGGTTTGAGGAGATACTTCCCTCGCTCGCAGAACTTTTCATTCGTTTCACCAAAGCCTCTAAGTCAGATACAAAGATATGAGCAGACTTTCTTCAATGGTATCTATGGAATACCGCATGGACATTAAATCCAAGTCCTTTTGGGTATCGACATTTCTTGTCCCCATCCTTATTGTGGCATTTGGCGCCTTCATCGGCTACATGACGGAGGAGAGCGACGCCATGAAGAGTGTGAGCCAAAGTACATCGCCCGATATCTCGGACGATTTGACAGGTATGCAGGCTTTCGGACTCATGACTGGCATTTTCCTGACTATGTTCGTGATTATGTACGGCTCGATGATTTTCAACAAGGTTAAGTCCGAGAAGTGTAACCGCATAGTCGAGGTACTTGTAAGTTGTGTCTCCGGACGCTCGGTGATGCTCTCCAAGGTAATCAGTGTCGCTTTAGTGGGACTGACGCAGATGTTTGTCTGGGCTGCGCTTGTAGTAGGCATATTTGCAGTGCTGATGATGTTCATGCCCGCAGGAATAGACCTCTCCATGTTGCTTCAGCCTGAAGTGCTGGTGGGTTTTGTAGAAGCGTTGCTTTACTTTATAGGCGGTTTTGTGTTCTACGGCGCTCTGTTCGCAGCTGCCGGGGCACTTACAGACCGTAACAACGAGAACAATGGATACCTCTCGGTTCTTATGTTGCTCCTTATGGCCAGCTTCTATATAGGTATGTACGCTACTGACGCGGAAGGCAGCGCATTGGCCACCGTATGCTTTTATCTTCCATTCACAAGTTGCACTGTTGGCGCCGTTCAATCTATCGGCGGACTTGCCGCATGGTGGGAGACTCTTCTTTCTCTGCTTGTGCTTTACGGCAGCTCATATTTCGCGCTTGTCGTTGCCGGAAAAATTTATACAAGCGCCGTACTGCTGAAAGGCAAGAAGTTTACACCTGCCGATATACTCACATTCCTCCGGGCTAAGTAATGGATTTACATGAAAATTTCGGGACTCCACACTTTATTATAGCTGTGGAGTCCCGAAATTTTCATGTCTTTTGCGTGGGGCGGTTATGCATGGTCCCGGTATCGGGGCGGGAGGGCGCTGTTGATTTCTTCGCGGCATTGAGCCATTAGTTTTTTGGTGTTGAACCCTTTCTCTCCCGGTTCTATAGGTTTATGGATTGTCAGCGTGATTTTGCCTGGAGTGATATTGTACGTGTCGCGGTGCATTACGGTATAGGCACCGTCTACGGTTATCGGCACTACGGGAAGTCCGAACTCTCCGGCCAACATGAAGGCACCGCGTTTGAAGGGGAGCAGATGGCCGTCGTGGGTGCGGGTTCCTTCCGGGAATATGACTACGCTCATACCTTCGCGGAGGGTCTTCTCAGAATCCTCTATGGTCTGCTTTATGCCGGCTATGGAGCTGTCGTCCACAAATATATGACCTACTGTCCTGCAAGTGAAGCCCACAAACGGCACCTTTTCAAGACTCTTCTTCATAAGCCACTTGAATCGGTGTCCCAGGAAGCCGTATATTGCCCAGATGTCAAAGGCTCCCTGATGGTTGGCCACGAAGACATAGCTCTGTTTCTTCTTCAAATACTGACGGCCTATGACCTTGACCCTTACAAAGAACAGGGCACAGACACAGCGGGACCAAATCATAGGAGGCCAATATCCTCCCCAGCGCTTTGAAAACAGAGCGCCGGCCAGCGAAACGACACATGTAAGAAATGTTATTGCCACCATCAGTGGTGCGGCAATCAGCCATTGATAAACACGGAAAAAATATTTCATGTCACAAAATTAACAAAAATCGGGGAATTGTTTTACATTATCGGCAATAGCTTGATATAGCGATATATATGCGTGGGCCATTTCAGAGGCATCGAAGTGTCTGGAGGCTTCGAAACCTCGGTTTGCCAGGTCCTCGCGTAAGCCGGGATTCATTCTTATCCGCACCAGTGCCCGGGCTAATGCTTCAGGAGAATAGTCCTCGGTCACAAGTGTGGCCCCTCCGCCTGTCTCTATGCAGGCATCGCAAGGACCTGTGATTACGGGGCATCTGTGAGTCATTGCTTCGACTATAGGTATTCCGAACCCCTCATGCGAGCTGGGGTAAATCAGGCACATGGCGGAGGAATACAGACGGGAGAGCATATTGTTGTCAGGATTTTCAATAATCCTGAAGTCTGACTTGTGGGCTAAAGATGCCAAGAGGGCCGATTCTTCGTTATCAAGGGGAGCGCCGGCTATTGTCATCGGCACTCCGGCTATTGCCGCAGCCTCTGCGGCTTGTCTGAAGTTCTTGTAGCTTACACGGCTTCCGACATATAGAGCGAATCCGTTTCTCTTCATACTTGTGCTGACAGGTGTGCATACCGGCGGATTGTAAATTACTTTGCCTGAGAGAGCGAGCCGGTTTGTCAGCTTACGGGCGGTGGCATGGCTCACCGCCGCTATGGCTGCGGCATGGTACAAGGCATGTTTTTTCTGAAATGTATGTACACGGCGTGCCAAAGGTGAGTGAACTCTTGCTTCCTCGTAGATGAAGTCGTGTAGCGTAACCACATTCAGCGCTGTGGGAGACGAACATATGCGGTAGTAAGATGAATGGAATACAAAGGGAACGTCTCCCTCAAGCCTGACAGGCAGGTACCTGTCCAGGCGAAGGGGGAGACGTCTGGGGTTTATAATCAGAGAGGAAGGTATCGCCAGCTGATTGCGGAAAATGTTCTGCAAGGCATCCTCTCTCTCGATGAATCGGATGTCAAGTTCCGGCATTGCGAGAAGCTCTCTTATCAACACCGCCCAGGCGCCTGAAATGCCGCCTGCCTTCTGCAAGGAGAAGATGATGTTGTCCAGAAAGATTCTCATGTCCGGAGCAGGTTATCAGCCGCAGTGCCAGTACTTGTGCACCAGGTCCATCATGGCGCCGGGAGAGGCGTTCACCTTGGCACGGAGGTCGCTGTCGTGGAACTTGCGCAGGTCAGAGATGATACCGTCTACCATTTCGGGTGTGAACACCTCGTACTTCTGGTAAACTTCGCGCTGTTTCTCCAGGCAGTCGGCGGAAGCCATGCAGGAGTCGGGCAGAGTAGCCAGAGAGGCCAGTTTGTCCTTGTTCTCATCCTTGTGTATGTTTACGGCCACGTAAGTATCTTCGGCTACCTGCATAGCGTCGGGCATCTCGAAGCCGTGGCGGGCGGCTACGGTCATGCCGGCCAGGAGCTGATAGATGTCTGCCGAACAGTCGGAGCTGCGAAGCTCGGCTGTCTGCTTCTGTGCGGGGGGCACGATGTCGTCCTTTTCCAGCGGGTTGGCCTGTGCGCACATATCCACCTTTCCGCTCCAGCCGAGGGGTACGCGTACCAGTACGGAACGGTTGCGGTCGCCCCAGCAGATGTTGGTGGGAGCCTCCTGGTGAGGAACCAGACGCAGGTAGGATGTGGGCACCTTGTTGCCGAAGGCGGTGATGGAGGGAGCCATAGTGAGGATACCGGCAATGGCCTTGCGTGCGTCGTCGGAAAGAACACCTTCGGCATTGGTCATCACATTTTCGTCACCCTTCATCAGTTTGAAGTGGATGTGCAGGCCGGAGCCGGCCTTTCCTGCTGTAATCTTAGGAGCGAAAGTTACGTCAAGGCCCATCTTCTTGCCTAAGTTGCGGATAATCCATTTGGCGAGCATCAGGGCATCGGCAGCCTCGGGCGAGGGTACGGGGAGGAACTCAATCTCGTTCTGCTCGTACACTTTGCCGTCCAGTGTGAAGTTACCCACCTCGTTGTGGCCATATTTTATCTGGGCGCCGGTCTGGGAGATGTATTCCATGCACTGGGTGCGGAATTCGTTGAATTTGGCGTACGGGCCGCTCTCGTGGTAGCCCTTCTGGTCAGTGGCGGGATACAGGCCCTCGTCGTCGGCTATCACGTAGTACTCCAGCTCGCCCATGGTGTAGAAGTCCATGCCGGTCTTTTCGTGGAAAGCCTGGCAAGCCTTGAGCAGGGTATACTCGGGAGAAGTCTTGAGGGGATGTCCGTCCTTGTCGAAGAAGGATGCGAGCATCGTCAGGGTGGGAACCTCGGCAAAGGGGTCTACGAAGGCTGTGCGGTAACGGGGAATTACATAGAGGTCGGAGTTGCCGGCTTCGATGAAGGGGAACAGGCTGGAACCATCCACGCGCTCGCCGAAAGTAAGGATAGACTCAAGATATTCCTTAGAGTTAATCACGAAGTTAAGCGTCTTAAGACGCTGGTCTCCGGCGGGATACATGAAGTTGACCATTTTGATGCCGTTCTCGCTTATGAAGCGCACGATGTCTGAACGGCGGAAGTCTTTGGCTTCTTTTTGAAGATACTGCACCAGTTTGTTGGGGCAGAGTTCGATTTTAGGGTTCATGGATTTTAAGGTATTAAATTAGTGAAAAATGATTTAAAAAGTAAAGTGCGGGTCGCGCCCGGATGCTTAAAAGGTTTTCTCAAGCCCCGGGCGTAACTTGTAAGTCTCAGATAGCCGAGCGTATCACTCCGCGTTCCGAATTGCGGATAAAGTCCACAATCTCGTCGCGTATGGAGCAAGCGGGTATTTTGTCAAGCACGAGGTTCACTGCGTTGGTGATGTTCAGGTCGGTGAGATAGAGCAGGCGGTAAGTGGCCGCGATAATGTCTATATCCTCCTGTTTCATGCCGCGGCGGTGCATGCCTACGGTGTTCAGACCCACGTAAGAGATGGGTTCGCGGGCGGCCTTCACGTAAGGCGGGATGTCCTTGTTCACCAAAGCGCCTCCTTGCAGCATTATTCCCTTGCCGAGGTGGCAGAACTGATGTATGAGACTGCCTCCGCCGATTACCGCGTAGTCGTCTACCACTACCTCGCCGGCCAGTTGTGTGGCATTGGAAATAATGATGTTGTTGCCAAGGCGGCAGTCGTGGGCAATGTGGGTGTAGGCCATTATAAGGCAGTTGGAGCCGACCACAGTCTTGCCTTTTGAGGCGGTGCCGCGGTGGACCGTGGTACACTCGCGCAACACGGTGCCGTCTCCTACATGGACGGTACTGTATTCGCCTTTGAATTTGAGGTCCTGCGGCACGGCAGCCACTACTGCGCCGGGGAAGATTTTCACTCCCTCGCCTATGCGGGCGCCGGGAAAGATAGTGACATTGTTGCTTATCTGGCATCCGTCTCCTATCTCCACATCTTCGCAGATAGTCGTAAAGTTGCCAATCTCCACATTTTTCCCTATCACAGCGTCCTTGTGAACACAACTAAGAGCTAAACTCATGAATATATGGGTTTTATCGGTGCGGAAAGCACTCTTATTTATTCTTGATTATCTGAGCCATGAACTCGGCTTCGCACACTATCTTCTCACCCACGAAAGCGTAACCTTTCACAGTAGCGCACCCACGGCGTATCTCTGTGGTCAGAGCCACATGTAGCAGCAGGGTGTTTCCGGGCACCACTTTCTGACGGAACTTCACATTGTCTATTTTCATGAAGTATGTGGAGTAGCGTTCCGGGTCCTCCACATTGTTCAGTACAAGCACACCTGCGGTCTGTGCCATGGCCTCTACAATAAGTACGCCGGGCATTACAGGCTCCTGGGGGAAGTGGCCCTGGAAGAAAGGCTCGTTGACGGTGACATTCTTCACTGCGACGGCGTGCTTCTTGTCCATCTCTATAATCTTGTCTACAAGAAGGAAGGGGTAGCGGTGGGGTAGAAGTGAGCGGATGCCGTTGATGTCAATGAGCGGAGCTTTGTTCGGATTGTAGACGGGAGACTGGATTTCGGTATGCTTCACCTCCTTGCGGAGCATACGGGTGAACTTATTGTTGATGCCGTGGCCGGGGCGTACGGCTACTATGCGGCCCTGGATGGGGCGGCCGATAAGCGCTATGTCGCCTATGAGGTCCATGAGCTTGTGACGGGCCGGTTCATTGTCCCACTGCAGAGGTGTCTCGTTGATGTATCCGAGCTTATCCAGCTTACATTCGGGCTGGCCGGTAAGAGAGCATATCTTGGTTATAAGCTCCTGGGAGATCGGCTCATCGTATATTACGATAGCGTTGTCCAGGGAACCGCCCTTGATCAGGCCATGGTTCAGCAGGGGGAGAATCTCACGGACAAAGACAAAAGTGCGGGCGCTGGCGGCTTCGGTCCTGAAGTCGGCCATGTCGTCCAGTATCGCAAACTGGTTCGGCAGGATATGGGAGTTGTACTCCACCATCACCTCGGCGCAGAAATGGTCATCCGGGTAAAGGGTGATAATGGAACCTGACTCCTCGTCTTTGAGGGTGGTTTTCTGCTTGATGATGTAAAAATCCTTGTCAGCCTTCTGGGTCTGTGTGCCCACACGTTCTATCTCTTTGACATATATGATGGCCGAGCCATCAAGAATGGGAAGCTCGGGAGCATCCACCTCTATAAGGCAATTGTCTATGCCGGATGCGTAGAGGGCGGCCATGGCATGCTCCACGGTGCTTATGCGGGCGTCTTTTTTGGCAAGTACAGTGCCTCTGGTGGTATCTACGACATTCTCGGCAAGGGCATCAATCAACGGTTTGTCTTCAAGGTCTATACGCTGAAACTTGATTCCGTGGTTGTCGGGAGCGGGATTGAAAGTCGCCGTAATCTCAAGGCCTGAGTGCAGACCGCGCCCCTTGACTGTGAAAGGAGCATTGAGGGTGAGCTGGTTCATATTCTTGTATGTTTTTTTGTTAATATTAATGTAAGCGGAGTCTGAAGTCTTATTTCTTGCGGAACAGGGACTCCAGGCGTTTGATGTACACCTGATTGCGTGCGAATGTCATGGCGTCTACGGCCGGATAGCCCATAAGACGCCTATCATCGCCCACATTGTTCGGAATACCGCTTTGGGCGCCTATCTTGTTTCGGGAGCCTATGGCTATATGGCCGGCGAACCCAACCTGACCTCCCACCATATTGTCGTCGCCTATATGAGTGGAGCCGGCTATCCCCACCTGGGATGCAAATACATTGTTGCGGCCTATCACGACATTGTGGGCTACCTGAATCAGGTTGTCCAGTTTGGTGCCTTTTCCTACGACGGTATGGCCCATTGTGGCGCGGTCCACACAAGTATTCGCGCCGACTTCCACGTCATCCTCCAGTATCACATTGCCCATCTGGGGAATCTTGCTGTATCCGTCTTCGCCGGGAGCGAATCCGAAACCGTCAGCTCCTATTACGGCGCCGGAGTGGACTATGCAGCGGTTTCCTATCTGGCAATAGGGATATATGCGGGCCCCGGCATATATGACGGAGTCTTCGCCGATACACACTCCGTCGCCGATGTATGCCTGGGGATATACGGTCACACCCTTGCCGAGGCGTACGCCTTTTCCGATGTATGCGAAAGCGCCGATGTAGGCGTCCTGAGGAATTTCGACACCTTCGGCTATGAAACATGGCTGCTCTATCCCTTTGGGTTTGGGTTTGAGGCTTTCTACATAGCTCATAAGGTGAGCCAGGGTAGCGTATGGGTCGGCCACACGCACCAAGGTGAGGTGTTCGGGCAACGGGTGTTCCGGCTCGAAATCATCTTTCACCAGGGCGATGGCGGCTTCGGTAGTATATAAGTAATGTGTATATCTGGGGTTGGAGAGGAAGGTCAGTGAACAGGGCTTGGCCTCTTCTATTTTGGAGAACGTGCATACCTTGGCCTCCGGATTGCCGGAAACGGTGCCACCGACTATTGCAGCCAAGTCCTTTGCGGTTATTTCCATAGTTTTGTGTTCGGGCCTTGTGAGCAGAGACTTTGAGAGGAGGAGGTCAAAGCCCTAAAAAGGGGGAATTAATCTTAAGTTAAACAAATATTCAGTACTTCAAGTCAGCGTCTTTCGGACCGTACCGACTCAAATTTCCTGCAAAGGTACGAAAATTAAATAACATACGTCCATTTTTGGCAAGATAAAAAGGTTTTGTATTAGTGGATTATGGGAGAAATTGCTCAAATTTGCCTTTTTGTGCATTTTTTTACTCGTAGATTATTCTATATTCGTGTTTTTTCACTACCTTTGTAGCCTGATTTGACAGGAGCATGACTGCATGGCTTCCATCATACAGATAGTTTAAGACAAAATTCTAAGAATAAACTATGAAACTTCTCCAAGAGAAACTGGGACGTTACGACGCACCGCAGAAAGCGAAAGCCGCCGGCATATATCCCTATTTCCGCGCCATCTCCTCAGAGCAGGATACCGAGGTGCTGATGAACGGCAAGAAAGTGTTGATGTTTGGCTCGAACAGCTATATGGGACTTACCAATGACCCCCGTGTGATAGAGGCGGCCGTGAAGGCTACCCAAAAATACGGCACAGGGCTCGCCGGTTCCCCGTTTCTGAATGGTACACTCGACATACACAAGGATTTGGAAGCCCGTCTGGCTGACTATGTGGGTAAAGAGGACGCTATGCTCTATTCCACCGGTTTCGGTGTCAACCTCGGTGTGGTATCCACGCTGACAGGTCGCGAAGACTATATAATCCTGGACGAGCAGGACCACGCTTCAATTATTGAAGGACGTCGTCTTTCTTTCTCCAACTATCTGAAATACAAGCATAATGACATGAACTCTCTTGAGGACCAGCTCAAGAAGTGCAACCCCGACAAGGTGAAGCTCATAGTCTCGGACAGCGTATTTTCAATGGAAGGCGATGTGGCCGATGTTAAGAAAATGGTGGAGTTGTCCAAGAAGTATAACGCCACATTGATGATTGACGAGGCTCACGGCATCGGAGTGTTCGGCGAAGGCGGCAGGGGAGTCTGCAACTATTTAGGCGTGCAGAACGACGTAGACCTGATTATGGGAACTTTCTCCAAGTCTTTCGCCGCGTTGGGCGGCTTTATCGCCACAGATAAGGAGATAACCAACTTTTTGCGTCACCATTCCCGTTCATACATCTTCACAGCCAGCATCACCCCGGCCAGCGTAGCCGCCGTGAACGCCTCTCTGGACATTATGCTCGCCGAGCCGGAGCGTCAGAAACACCTTTGGGACATCACCCACTTCGCTCTTGAGAGCTTCCGTGAGATGGGTCTTGAGATAGGGCATACTCAGACACCTATCATACCTTTGTTTATACGCGATGACTACAAGACATTCCGTGTGACACGCGACTTGCTGGACGAGGGCGTATTCGTGAATCCTGTGGTATCGCCCGCTGTGGCTCCCAACGACACTCTGATTCGCTACTCCCTTATGGCCACCCACACGCGCCAGCAGGTGGAGCACTCGCTTGAAGCCATAGAAAAGGTCTTCAAGAAAAACGGTCTGCTGCCCTGAAAGTCCGCTGTACGGACTCTTCGGCCGTAGAAATTGTATCTGCGGATTATCTGTAATAATACTGAAATTCAATAACATCTATATGGGTCTTGCATTTTTTATCTGCGAGACCTTATTTTTTTTATTTCAGAGTGTGGATAATTCATTTATTTGCATTAATTTCGCACCGTGTTAGCGGGCAGGCTACAGACATTGGTGGGTCCGGCCGCTGACATCGATGATGTTGAATTATTTTACGAAAACAAGATATGGTATATAGATTTAAAATGGTTTCCGACGAGGTCGAGAACTTCTGCCGCGAAATTGAAATAGATGCCGACGCAAATTTCCTTATTCTGCGCAATGCCATCCTTGACAGCGTGGGATACACCAAGGACGAGATGAACTCTTTCTTCCTCTGCGATGACGGCTGGGAGAAGCGTGAGGAAATCACCCTTGAAGATATGGGTGCAGGTAGCGATGAAGACACCTGGATTATGGAAGACACCCATATAAATGAGATGGTGGAGGAGGAAGGCCAGCGCATGATTTTTGTGTTTGACTATCTTACTGACCGTTGTTTCTTTATGGAACTGAAGGAGATAATACCCCATAAGACCCTTATGGACCCGCTTTGCACCCGCAAAGAAGGCAAGGTGCCCCCTCAGCACATAGATATGGACGAGTTCGATGCCAAAGTGGACAAGCGTATCGCTGCCGAGGCGGATGCCATGGATATGGACTTCTACGAAAGCGACGGCTATAACGACGATGAACTTCCGGAAGGTCTGGAGGAGTTCAACTGACATTTCCCGGACCGAATCTCCGAATTGATTTATTTGCCTGTAAAAAGGCAAGCCCGGGTTGCTTAAAAGAACGCATAGCAATAAGGTCTGCATCTGACTGATTCAATCGGTGCGGCCCCTTAAAAGGGTAAGGCTTCAGGTCACATTCGTGACCTGAAGCCTTTATACATTAATAATTTTTGCTGGGAATCCTTCTCAGTCTTTCTTGCGGCCGAACAGGCGTGAGAACAGGCTCTTCTTCTCTTTCTTGAAATGGACGTGCATATTGTTGTCGTCTCTTTCGAAAAACAGGATGTGGTCTGAGAAAATAAACGCCACGTATTGGTCTAATTCCACAATGCCGTTAAGGCGTTTCACCAGCATCCGGGAGAAGGGATTGAAGGCATCCAACTTATGGTCCACAATCTCGTCATCTTCAAGACGGAGGTCGTGATGTTCCTTCAAAAGGTCTATGAAGCGGGGAATATCCAGTTCCTCGGTATCCTTCGGAGGTTTGTTATATTTCTTGTATATTTCCTTTATAACCTTTTGAGTCACCATTTTTCATTGCCTTCAATAAAATCTGTCCTTGTCGAGAGAGGAAATTGGTCAAAGCATATTGTATGGAATTTATGTATGCCTTATGATTCAGACGTTTATATAAGTAACAAGCAAATCTATAATATGTTTGCTTTTCGTCTGATTTTTAACATAAGGGCAAGAGAAAGGCGCAACCACAGCCAAGTGGTTGCGCCTTTCTCTTGCAGAAAGAGTTTTAAGGTTTTTAGCCGAGGAAACTGAGGAGTACGCCGGCGGCTCCAGCCGAGCCAATCACACCGGCCACGTTCGGGCCCATGGCGTGCATCAGCAGGTAGTTGTTCGGGTCATACTCCAGACCCACATTATTGGAGATACGGGCCGCCATAGGAACGGCGGAAACGCCGGCGTTACCGATAAGCGGGTTTATTTTCTTGTCCTTGCTCAGGAAACAATTGAAAAGTTTCACTGAGAGCACACCTGCGCTGGAAGCGATGATAAACGCCACGAAGCCCAGGGCGAAGATGATAATCGTATCGGAGGTGAGGAAGCGGTCGGCCTGAGTGGAGGCACCTACTGTAAGACCCAGCAGGATGGTCACTATATCGGTCATGGCGTTGGTGGCAGTCTTGGCCAGACGGGTTGTGACACCGCTCTCACGCAGCAGGTTGCCGAAGAAGAGCATACCGAGCAGGGGCAAACCGGAGGGCACCACGAAGCATGTAAGTATAAGACCTACGATGGGGAAGATAATCTTCTCGTTCTGGCTTACCACACGTGCGGGTTTCATTTTGATGGTACGCTCCTTGTGGGTAGTGAAGAGACGCATCAACGGGGGCTGGATAATAGGAATCAACGCCATATAGGAATAGGCGGATACCGCTACGGCACCCAGCAGGTTGGCGTTCAGCTTGGAGGTAAGGAAGATGGCGGTAGGACCGTCGGCACCGCCGATGATAGCCACACAACCTGCGCTCAAGGGGTCCATGCCCAGTGCAAGGGAAAGCATATATGCGCCGAAGATACCGAATTGGGCGCAGGCGCCTATGACCATCAGCTTGGGGTTGGCCAGCAGGGCGGAGAAGTCCGTCATGGCGCCGATGCCGAGGAATATAAGCGGAGGATACCAGCCTCTCTCCACGCCGTTGTAGAGAATATTGAGTACCGAACCGGGCTCATAGATGCCTATTTCCATACCGGCCTGGAAGGGGATGTTGCCTATCAGCATACCGAAGCCTATAGGCACCAGCAGCAGCGGCTCGAAGTTCTTCTTGATGGCGAGATACAGGAAAAAACAGCCTACAGCCAGCATTATCAGATTGGTGTATTCACAGTGTGAGAAACCTGTGAATTGCCAGAAAGTGCTGAGGCTGTCGCTCAAGAAGTTTCCGAAAGATGAATCTGCAATTATCATTTAAAAAAGTGTGTGTTGATATATTTGAAAGGTGTGTAGTTAGAACCATACATGTGTACTGCCGTTTGGGTAAGGAAAGGGCACACACGTATATCCAAGAAGGATGACTGTCGTCAAGACTGAAAAATCAAGGCTCGGCTTCCCGAGGTGTGTCAGAATGGACAATACGGAACGCCGCCCATTCCACACACCTGCGGGGTGATATGATTTATTCGATTATCATTATGTCGTTGCCTTCAAGAACGGAGTCGCCTACATTTACGAGAATCTGCTTCACTACGCCGCCCTTGTTGGTGTGGACGTCGTTCTCCATCTTCATGGCTTCGAGGATGCAGACTGTGTCGCCGGCATTGACGGTGTCACCGACCTTCACGCTGAAGGAGAGGATGGTGCCGGGCAGAGGAGACTTAACGGCAGCTGCGCCACCGGATGCGACGGCAGGTTTTGCAATCACCTTTTCGCCGGTGCTTGTACGGGGAGCGGGAGCTGCTTTCTTGGGAGCGGCCACGGGTGAGATTTTGGGCTTCTGGGACTCGTCGAGTTCCACTTTATAGGGAGTGCCGTTCACCTCTACGCGCACAGTGTCGCCCTCGATGTCGCCTACGGCGACGGTAAACTTCATACCGTTGATTTTATACTTGTATTCTTTCATTGTCTGGGATTATGTTTACGGGTTGAGAAAATGGTTTAGCGTTTGCGCCGCAGGGCGGGCACTTCGCGCATATTATAGATTTTGGAGTTCCAGGGAGAGTAAGCACGTTTCATGCGGCGGATGGTGAGGACGGTGTCCTCCAGGTCATGCTTGGAGTTGAAGTGCTCGTCCAGAGCCATGGCTATGGCGGCAATCACCTCGCCGGAGTCGTGGTCATCCTCTTCACTCACCTCCTGGCGGCCCTGAGCCTCGCTCTTCTTGCGGCTCTGGTTCTTGGCGAAGAGTTTGCCGAAGAACAGGAACAACAGGCTGAGCAAAATAAGTGCCAGCAGAACGATGCACATACTCATCAGGGTAACGCCCATACCTGAGTTGTCGGACTCCGTTATGAGCTGGTTCTTGAATATTTTACTGTCCGAGTAGCCTTTATTGACATAATCTTTGTAAGTGGCTGTGTCCACTTCCACTGTCTTTTGGGACGTGGACTCCGTAATTTCCACGGCATCGCCCTCGGGAGTCACGGTCATCGTATAGGTGACCTGTTCCGAAGCGGCAGCGGCGGCCTCGTTCTTCTCCTGAGCCATTGCGGGAGCCACAGACAGACACAGGGCAGCTGTCAGCGATATTATGTATTTCTTCATTTTGGGATGTTTGGAATTATTACATCTTTAGTTTAACCTTCTCCTTTAAACAGAGTGTTTCAACACGCTGAAAGTAAGAAAGTAATTGCAAGTCCGCCACAGCCTGCACGGGGCAAGCCGGGGCGGATATGCGGCAGAGCTTTGTCAGAGGGGAATGTTACCGTGTTTCTTGGGCGGATTGCTGTCCTTCTTGGAGGCAAGCATCTGCAGGGCGCGGATTACGCGGAAACGTGTGTTACGCGGTTCGATAACGTCGTCGATGTAGCCATACTTGGCAGCGTTATAGGGGTTGGCGAAGAGGTTGGTGTACTCGTCCTCTTTCTCCTTGATGAATGCCTTGGGGTCCGGAGCCTCTTTGGCGGCCTTGGCGTAGAGCACGCCGGCGGCGCCGGCGGCACCCATCACCGCGATTTCCGCAGAGGGCCATGCGTAGTTCATGTCGCCGCGCAGCTGCTTGCAGCTCATCACGATGTGGCTGCCGCCGTAGCTCTTACGCAGGGTGACGGTAACCTTGGGCACTGTAGCCTCGCCGTAAGCGTAGAGCAGCTTGGCGCCATGCAGGATGACGCCGTTGTACTCCTGGCCTGTACCGGGCAGGAAGCCGGGCACGTCTACTAGAGTCACCAGAGGAATGTTGAAGCAGTCGCAGAAGCGGACGAAGCGTGCAGCCTTGCGGGATGCGTTGGAGTCAAGCACACCGGCGAGCACACGGGGCTGGTTGGCTACGATACCTACAGCCTGGCCGTTCATGCGGGCGAAACCGATAATGATGTTCTTGGCGAAGTCACGGTGTACTTCCAGGAACTCGCCATTGTCTATGATAGCGCCCACGACCTCGTACATGTCGTAAGCCTTGTTGGGATTGTCGGGGATGATTTCGTTGAGCTTGTCTTCCAGACGGTCGATGGGGTCGTCGCAGGCCATGAGGGGAGTCTCCTCCAGGTTGTTCTGGGGGATGAAGCTCATCAGCTTGCGGACGATGCGGATAGCCTCCTCGCCGTCCTCGGCTGCGAAGTGAGTCACGCCGCTTTTTGTGGCGTGTACGGAAGCGCCGCCGAGCTGTTCCTGGGTAACGTCCTCGCCGGTCACGGTCTTTACAACGGAGGGGCCTGTCAGGAACATATAGGAGATACCCTTGGCCATGATTGTGAAGTCGGTGAGGGCAGGGCTGTACACTGCACCGCCGGCGCAGGGGCCGAGGATAGCGGAAATCTGGGGAACCACACCGGAAGCGAGGATGTTGCGCTTGAAGATTTCAGCGTAACCGCCCAGCGCGTTGATGCCCTCCTGGATACGTGCGCCACCTGAGTCGTTGAGACCGATAATGGGAGCGCCCATCTTCATGGCCAGGTCCATGACTTTGCATATCTTCTGGGCCATGGTCTCGGACAGGGAACCGCCGAGTACAGTGAAGTCCTGTGCGAAAACATAAACCAGACGGCCTTCGATGGTACCGAAACCTGTTACCACGCCATCGCCCAGGGGGTGTTTCTTCTCACCCATACCGAAGTTGGTACAGCGGTAGGTCACGAACATGTCGAGTTCCTCGAAGGAACCCTCGTCCAGCAGCTGCGCGATGCGTTCACGGGCTGTGTATTTGCCTTTCTGGTGCTGTTTCTCAATGGCTTTCTCGCCGCCACCGAGGCGGGCTTCCGAGCGCTTGTCGATAAGCTCTTGGATTTTTTCTGTCTGTTTGCTCATTGCTATTGTAACATTTATATTTGAATTTACTTTTTTTTAGAGGCGAGAGGAGTAAGGCCAATCTGCCACCGGGAGCTGTAAACATGAGCCAAACCCACATTCCGCATGGCATACGGGGATGCCGTGCAGAGTGTGGGCGGTAAATGTCGTCAGTCAGGAGTCATGCCGCCGGAATTTACTTTGCGGCAGGGTCCTCACAGAGTTCGGTCAGGACAGCCTGAGTGGTCTTGGGGTGGAGGAAAGCGATATTCAGACCGTCGGCGCCTTTGCGGGGAGCCTTATCAATAAGGCGGACACCCTTGCTTTCAGCTTCGGCGAGTGCTTCGGCCACACCATCTTCCACAGCGAATGCCATGTGGTGCATTCCGCCTTTGCCACCGTTCTTTTCGATGAACTTGGCTATTGTGCTATCGGGGCAGGTGGGCTCCAGAAGCTCGATTTTCACGTCACCTACTTTGATGAAGGCGGTAGTGACTTTCTGGTCTTCCACTACTTCTTTCTTGTAGCATTTCAGACCCAGTACATTCTCGTAATAAGCGATAGCCTCGTCGAGGTTAGGAACGGCGATGCCGATGTGTTCGATGTGTGAAATTTCCATTTCAGAGTTTATTATAAGGTTATATTATATTGCGGGTTTTGCCTCCGGCAGAGCATATTCCGCCCTCCTGAGGTTTTACGCTGCAAATTTAGCTAATTTTACTTGATTAAGGAATTTTTTCCGGATATTTTTTGACCTATATCGTTAAAACTTACTAACTTTGGGCTTAAAACCATGAAATCATGATTACATTCAATGAACTTAAGTCTCTGCTGAGAGAAAACAGGAGTGTCCGCATATTCCGGGAAAGCCGGCCTGTAAGCCCCGAAACCTTACGTTCACTGGTGGAACTTTGCCGGTTCACGCCCTCGGGCAGAAATGCCCAGCCGTTGCGCTATCGCCTTGTATATGAGGCAAGTGAGCGAGCGCTTGTTTTTCCGCTGCTTGCCTGGGCCGGATATTACAAGGATTGGGCCGGACCGGAAGAGGGCAGTCGTCCGGCTGCCTATCTTGTGCAATGTCTGGACACACGTGTGGGAGCCGACTGTCTGTGTGACGACGGTTTGCAGCTGGAAGCTATGGGCATTGGCGCCGCGACTCTCGGTCTGCGCTCTTGCATAATAAAGGCTTTCAATGCGACAAAGACCGCTGAGGCGCTTAAGCTCCCGGCGGAATACAGACCTCTGTATGTCTTGGCTCTCGGCTATCCGGCGGAGACTGCGGTGCTTGAGGATATGGACGGCACTCCGGACGCCGATTTCAAATATTACCGCACTCCGGACGGGGTACATCATGTGCCCAAACGCCCGCTTTCAGAATTAATCATTTAGGCAGCCGGTTAATGTTGAATTTCAGGCGCTTGATTTTTCCGTTGGATGTGCGTTCCAACGCAGGAAGCAGGAGTATGGCTTTCGGCCGCTTGTAATGCTCCGGTATACGTTCCAGATGCCGGCTCATAGGCAATGCGTCCGGGAAGTATGTGTCCGGGGAGAGCCAAACGGGGTGGGCGACGCTTTTGTCCTCGACGGCGATGAGAAGTTCTTCACCCCATTTGGAGTGGGGGCGCGAAGTGACATAGAAAGAGCGTCCCTGAAAGAGCGGAGACAGTATGCGTTCTATCTCCTCGGGCATTACTTTCACGCCCCCGGTGATTATTACGTTGTCGGCGCGTCCGAGCAGGGTAAACGTGCCATCCGGCAGGATGCGCGCCAAGTCGTTGGTGATGAGTCGCTCGAATCCAGGTATCTCTATTTGCAGACATCCGCGTGTGTCGGTGCCGATACGTATGTCTTCCAGTGGCGTGAAAGGTGTTTCTCCTTCCGGGTCTGATGCGAGAACACGCCTCAGGGCTATATGCGAGGCTGTTTCGGTCATACCGTAGGACTCCCAGACAAACTCTGCCAGGCCTGTCGCTGTCACACGCATGGCGGGATTCAGCGGCGCGCCGCCGAGAAGCAGGTGCCTGATACGCGGTAGCTCGCCCGCTTGCCTCAGGCTCTCCATTCCTGCGACCTGTGCGCCTACAGCCGACAGCAACGTTATGTGCCGAGGGGTGTCAGGACCTGACAGGGGAGTGGAGGAAGGGACTTCACGGGTAAGATGACATTCCGCTTCCAGGGCTCTTACAATGGCCATTTTGCCGGCTATGTATGAGGGGGAAAGCATCAGGTGTACCCCAGAGTCCCGAGTCAGGCCGAAATGGCGTATGCTCCGCCACGCCGACTCTTTTACAAGCCGGCGTGGCAGCATGATTCGTTTAGGAGTTCCGGTAGAGCCGGAGGTATGTGCCTCTATATTGGGGGCATCGCTCCTCCACAGCGCTATAAATTCTTCTATTTCAGAGTCAAAACTCATTCTCGCCAGGGAAGAGAATTAAATTGTCTGCGGTCCACGGGAATAGTTTCAGGGTCAAACCTCAGACGGTCATGGTCAAGATGCAGCGAAGATGTGAAGTTGTTGGAGAATACCCCTCCGGTGCCGAGACCCTGAGGCATCCGCACACCGAGAGTGGCCACCCATTGAGCCAGGACATTGAGCCCGACATTGCTCTCCAAAGCGGAAGTCACCCACCAGCCTATATTGCGTTCCCGCGCAAGCTGAATCCACTCGCCGGCACCGTTGAGGCCACCGCATAGGCTCGGCTTTAGGATTATGTATGCAGGACGTATGGCATCTAAAAGAGCCACTTTTTGCTCAGTGCGGTTAATGCCTATGAGTTCCTCGTCAAGGGCGATGGGTACGGGAGAAATCTGACAGAGAAAACCCATCAGGTCCCAGTGTCCGGCAGGTATGGGTTGCTCTATGGAGTGGACATCCAAGGAGTGCAGGACGTGCAGCGCGGCTATTACATTCTCCATGTTGAAACCGCCGTTTGCGTCTACCCGTATTTCCAGTTCGTCGGCGGAGAACCGGGAGCGGATGGCTCTGAGCATCGTTATCTCGTCGTTGAAGTCTATAGCTCCTATTTTCAGCTTGATACAGCGGAAACCGTCGGCGATTTTTTCCTCCAGGCGCGTCAACATCTCCTCCAGGCGTCCCATCCAGACAAGGCCGTTAATCTCAATGGAGCTTTTTCCCTCGGTGAACGAGGAGGGAAAATATATTCCCCGGCACCCGTGAGAGAAATCCAGAAGGGCCTGTTCCAGACCGAACTGTATCGACGGGAAATCGGTGAGGTCAGTGCCTACACCCAGGGCCACGTTTGCCAGAGTCTCTATCAGCTTGTACTCATAACGTGGTCCTGCTTCCTTGCTCAGGCCCTCGAAGACGGCTGCCTCGCCGATGCCGAACCGGGAGGGGTCCGTTTCGTCCCACACCTTTATGATGTACGTGAGTTTTGTGTGCATCACTCCGCGCGAGGTGCCTCCCGGGGTTTTGAACTT
>URIC01000020.1 GCA_900547755.1 uncultured Bacteroidales bacterium | reverse complement strand
CCGTTAAATGTTTATTCATCAAACGGTTAGACGAAACCGTTCAGAATTTAAAATAAATAAAAGCATTATGACAAACAAACGGACTATTTTTGCAGCTGCTCTCGGGGCCGTGGCAATAACCGCGAGTTCACAGACTGACGGTAATCTCAATACGGACACAGGATTCGCGCCTGAGCAAAAGCTGGTTCTAACTCAGGAATGGGACAAGACATTTCCGAAGAGCGAGAATGTGAATCACGAGAAAGTGACATTCACAAACCGATATGGCATCACACTTGCCGCAGATATGTACACTCCGAAAGCAGTTGACGGCAAACTCCCTGCAATCGCCGTAAGCGGCCCTTTCGGAGCCGTAAAGGAACAGTCAAGCGGCCTTTATGCCCAGCGGCTTGCCGAGCGTGGATTTCTAACCATCGCATTTGACCCGTCTTTCACAGGCGAAAGCGGAGGTCAGCCCCGCAGTGTGGCATCTCCGGACATAAACACCGAGGATTTCTCCGCCGCTGTGGACTATCTATCCAATCGCCCTGATGTCGATTCGGAACGCATAGGCATAATCGGCATCTGCGGATGGGGCGGCTTCGCAATCAATGCAGCGGCCAATGACCCGCGAATAAAAGCCACGCTTGCCTCTACCATGTATGATATAAGCCGCTGCACCGCCAACGGTTATTTCGATGCCGCCGACAACGCCGATTCGCGCGACAGGATGCGCGGTGAGTTCGCTGCCCAGCGAACAGAAGACTATAAACACAAAGAATACGCAAGAACCGAAATGAATCCCGAGCCTGCGGAAGATGCGCCTCAGTTCCTCAAGGACTATTATGACTATTACAAGACTCCAAGAGGGTTTCACCCACGTTCCATCAACTCGGGAATAGGCTGGAACAAGACATCCGCTCTCGGTTTTCTTAACGCTCCCATACTTGCTTACAGTGATGAGATTCGCAGTGCCGTTCTGCTTATTCACGGTGAAAAAGCCCATTCGCGTTATTTCAGCGAGGAGACTTTCAAAAAACTGAAAGGAGACAATAAGGAACTGATGATTATTCCCGGAGCTGTACACACAGACCTCTATGACAGGATAGACATTATTCCTTTTGACACAATCGAGCATTTTTTCAGGGAAAACCTAAAATAAACGGAACGAAAGTATATTTTAAGAAACAGCCCCTAAAGCAATGCCGATATCCGGTAGTGCCTGCATATATCAGCTTCTGAATATTGAACACGAAAAATCACCAATATAAATGCAGCTGTAAAGATGTACTGTAAGCAGTTACGCGGCATACGCGGTTTGTGAACAATGTGACGTGCGGCGGTGTATATCTATATATATCATTGTATAATTTTAAACTATACACACCATGAACGTTTTATCGCGCCGAATCACGAATGCCCTGCGGCGTATCGCAGCGCCGCTCTTGCTGATAGCCGTGACGCTGTCGGCCTCATGTCTGTTCAACGGGTGCGGGACCATACGCACTTACGGCGGAATAGAGCATGAGTATGAATATGATATTGACGGCCATAGGCATTACAAGCCCGGAAAACACAAGAAACATAAGAAACACAAAAAGCACAAAAAACACCACCGTCATCACCACCATGATGACGACTGAGCCATATGCCGATGAACTAATCTGTTTTTTACTATTTTGCAGAAACAATTGTTTTTTGTATCTTTGCACAGGCAGTATAAAAACAGATTATGTGTAAATTCACAACGCTGATTTTGACTCTCTTGCTGACAGGTCTGTCGGCGTACGGCGAGTTAAACCAATATAACCGTTTGTTGCAGAAATGTGCAAAATGGTCCTCAGACCGTGTCATTGCCCTTGCCGATTCGTTGTATCTTGCCGAACAGGGCCGCGAGAATGAGGCGTTGGTCTTGTATATGCTTGTGGCGCAGCGTCCTACAGATGGTATCTCGGACGATGAGCTTAGCAATCATGTCAAGGCCGAGATGCGTGCCGGCAACATACACTACGGTAAAGGCAATTACTCGAATGCGCTGAGGTATTATGTGTCAGGCCTAAAGCTCAGCGAATCATCTGACAAACATCCGTATCTCGCAGACCTGTATAACAATATGGGCAATGTCTACAATGTGTTCCAGGACTATGAGAAAGGACAGGGCCTGTATTTGTCCGGACTGAAAGAGGCACAGAGGACCGGTGACAAAGAACTCGCTTACAAACTGTTGCAGAATCTTGTAGGCGTCAGTATCAATCTGAACGATGTCAAGTCGGCCCGCAGATATTATGAACAGGCCAGGTCTTCAAAACATAAGGTGAGTGACGAGAGTATCTTTATGGATAATTACACGTTGGCATTGATACTCAAGCACGAGGGAAAGCTGCGTGAATCAATAGAGCATTTCAAGAATCTTACGGACTATTCGAAGAGTAAGGGACTCAACGCTCGATACACCTGTTCGGCATACGGGGAACTCGGACGTATATATAACTCGATGGAGCGTACAGACTCTGCCATATTCTATCTGTCGCGGTGCAAGGAAGTGGCGCAGGCCAACGGCATTTTGTATCAGTATGCCGAGACCATCAAGATGCTGTATTCGCTGTATGACATGCTCGGAGACCGTAAGAAGGCGGCCGAACTCAAGGACCGTTATCTTGAGCTGAAGGACTCAATCTATAACCAGCGGCAGTTCGATATGGCCAAAAACCAGCAGTTTCTGTATGAAATGGAGAAGACCGAGCGCGAAATAATCAAGCTGAACGAGAGACAGGCCCGTGACGCCATGCTTATCAGCCGCCAGCGTATGGTTCTGTGGGGTGTGGTCGGGGCTGTGATATTGGCGGTGCTGCTGCTCTATTATTTTTACAGACAGAAGAAGAAACTTGCCGACAACTACCGCAATCTTTACGACATACACCAACGTATGCTCTCGGACCACCGCGACTACACTGACCGGTATATGGCTGTTAGCCGTGAGAACGAGGCGTTGCACGAGCGGATTCTGCAATTGTCCGGGCAAACCGATAGCGGCGGAGGAGAGGGTGTGACAGAGCTGCCTGCCGACATGCCGCCTTTGGCGGAGTCCGATACCGACGCGGACTGCGCAGACTCCAAATATAAGCGGTCGGGACTCTCCTCAAGCCAGAGGGACAGACTGGCCAGGGCTGTCACGGAGGTCATGGAGAACGTCAGGCCCTTCTGCTCCACCGACTTCTCGCTCAACAATCTGGCCGCGGAGGTGGATTCAAACAACAAATACGTGTCGCAGGTCATCAACGACGTGTTCAAGAAAAACTTCAGCACCTTTGTCAACGAGTACCGGATAAATCTGGCCTGCGAGCGACTGGCGGACACGGCCGGCTACGGACACTATTCCATCAACGGAATCGGCGACAGCGTGGGGTTCAAATCATACGGAACGTTCTCCGCCGTGTTCAAAAGAATGACCGGCATGACACCCTCTGTATATCAGAAACTGACCCGTAAAAAGCAGGCAAAACTCTCAAAACAGGGAAATTAAACCGCGAAAACATCACGATTCATGAATCATGAGCACTTGGATTTGCAGATTGTGTGAACGGTATATAAATTTGCAGTCGAAAATCTCCGGCACGGGAGGTCTTCCACTGGAACAGATTTTTTCAACCGAAATCACTAACAACCTAATTTATCCAAGTACCTATGAGAAAAGGACAACTAATGACAGCCATTTCGGCCATGTTGGTGGCCGCCGGGGCAACCGCTCAGGACGCAACCCGGGTAAATTATTACGTGACCGAGTTCACTCTCAATCCCACAAGCGTATCCAACAACGGTACCGTGGTCGGCGGCTACGGCAAGGACACACCGTTTATCATGTGGAATCCGCTTGGCAGCGAGCAGCCGAGAGTCATAGGCGGTATGTCGGCCGGCGATGATGGCGCGGCAGGTCCGGCACGTATTTCGGCCGACGGCAAGACGGTCATCGGTTCCAACTGGAATGAGAACATAGA
The DNA here is from genome assembly GCA_900547755.1 of uncultured Bacteroidales bacterium. GTDB lineage: Bacteria > Bacteroidota > Bacteroidia > Bacteroidales > Muribaculaceae > Lepagella. Next base: position 30,173 of record URIC01000020.1, on the reverse strand, counting down.
GGCGCCCACCACATGGGAGCGTTTTGTATATGGCGATTTCCCCTTCAAGTACACCTCATACAAGAGAGGCAACGATTTCAATCTGTTTCTATCAGGATACGGCGACGAGGAAGGCGTGACACGTTCCTATACCCTCAAGTCGGTGAACAACGGCCAGTCGTGGACGGCATCCTATGACCTTAATTTTCCGAAAAACCGCGCGCAGGGTGCTGTGACCTGCATGAGCTGCCTGACAGTGCAATATTATCTGCTCGGGACCGACGAAGGCAAGTTGTATAGCTCAACCGGCAATCCGTCATGGTCACCTGTGGAACTGCAGGCGGAGGACGATGACCGCGTCGTGAAGTCGTTCACCGCTATGGATTTCGCCCGCACCGACGCGCCTGAGAGCGCCGAGTACTCATACGGCGCCATAGGCTTCAAGTGCGAGGACGGCACATTCGGCACATGGTACTCTGTGGACAGCAAATACAAACTCGGCACATTCAGACTCTCTACAGGCGTGGCAGGCGTTCCGGCATACATCACACACGTGGGAGAGACATTCTATATGGTTACCGCCAACGGCCATATACAGAAGTCGACAGACCGCTGCGAGACATGGACCGACTGCTATGTGGCCGAAGGTATCGGATTCCGTAAGATAGCTTTCGCCGATGCCGACAACGGCATAGCCATAGCCGACCGGCTCGTGCTCATCACCTCCGACGGCGGCGAACACTGGAAGGTGGCTGTAGTCGAAGGCGGCGATGTCAGCCCGTTTGACAACGGCGACGATGCCCAGGCCGATGAATGGAACGACGTACTGTGGGCCGACGGTATGATAGCGCTTGCCGGCAACAACGGACGCTTCTACATCTCTTCGGACAACGGCAAGAGTTTTAAGAAAGAAATAATAGAGGGCGCTGACGGCGACAACTTCACCGTAGTGATGTTCGACAAGAACGTATTCAACCTGATTGCCGACAACGGCGTGTTCTACCGCAAGACATTTGAACCGTCAGTAGAAGGCTACGGCCCGGCACGCTATGACGTAGAGACCGACACATGGACACCGATGTCATTGTTCGGTATTGTAAACGACAGAAACGGCGGTTCCACATGGGGCATCTCTCCCGACGCTCGCTATGCGGTAGGTATTTCAAATATCTTTGATTCCGAGGTCAACAAGGGTATGGGCTATGCCGCTATATGGGACGAGAACGGCAATGTGACCAGCCTCGGCACAATGTTCCCCGGCTCACCTACCCGCGCCAACCGCGTCAGCTATGACGGCAGCGTAGTAGTCGGTTTCCAGGACAAGCTGGGCCCGTGGATGGCATCGGTATGGCGCCGTCAGGCCGACGGCAGTTACGAGCAACAGCTGATGTTCGGCGACCCCGAGACCACAGTCGACGATGTCGATTTCGATGACTTCAACAGCATCATGGACAACTGTCTCGGCAACCCCCTGGCCGTGTCACAGAACGGCAAGTGGATTGGCGGCACCGGCGGCACATGGTACGCAGCAGACAACGCATGGATATGGAGCGAGGAGAACGGCCTCGAGGAACTTGATGTGGACGGTTCCACAGTAGAGGTGACCGAGGACGGCTCAATGGCGGCTGGCCGTAACACAGGCGGCATGGGCGCATGGATTTGGTTCCGCGGCCAAGGATACACCGAACTCAACAACTATGTGACACAGCATGGCGGCGACCTCAATAACACAGCTATCTGCGGCTTCTACGCCATGTCGCCCAACGGACGCTTCCTCACCGGCTATGCGTATGACGAAGCTATGCAGCCGCACGGCTATCTGATTGACCTCAAGCCCGAGACAGACGACATCGACCGCATGACCGTAGACCAGGCCAAGGCCGCCGTATATCCCAACCCCGTTGTATCTGAGCTTCATGTAGACCTCCCCTATGACGGCGATACACTCAAGACCTCAATCACTCTCTACAATATGCAGGGCGGTATCTGCCGTAAGCTCACCGACTGCCGTCAGAGCAACGTGATTAATGTCGAAGACCTTAGCGCAGGTATCTATGTGCTTGACGTCAAAGCAGGCAAAACTCATAAGACATTTAAAGTTATAGTCAAATAAAGGATGATTTGAATTTTAGGTAAACGTTCAGTTTTCATTACGCAGACAGGCGGCAGCTCACATAACGGGTTGCCGCTTATCTGTTTTTTGAGTAATTTTGTAAAATGAAAACCATATATATTGAAACAGAAAGACTGATTCTCCGTTCATGGAAAGATTCTGACAAGACAACGTTTGCTGAAATGAACAGTAATGGAAATGTGATGCGGTATTTTCCCGCCCCCTTGTCTGTGGAGGAATCAAATGCTTTTGCAGAGCGCATAAAAGCGGAATTTGAAGAAACCGGCTTCGGACTATATGCCGTTGAGATTAAGGCTACCGGAGAGTTTATCGGTTATGTGGGTTTCCATCGTTTCAGTTTCGATGCGCCATTCTCGCCCGGTTGGGAAATAGGTTGGCGGATATCCGACAGACACTGGCATAACGGATATGCCACAGAAGCCGCAGCCGCATGTATAGACTATGCCCGCAAGCGAAGACTATGTCCCAAGCTCCACTCCTTCACCGCAGTCCCCAACACTCCGTCAGAAAATGTGATGAAGCGCATCGGCATGCGCTATGAAGGAAGATTCATGCACCCGGCATTGGCCGACGGCCATCGGCTGAAGGAACACAAGCTGTATTCTATTGGTTTATAATGCAATGTAAGTTCAATAATACAATAAGCAGGAAACGAAGACGCTCGGCCTAAATGACCGAGCGTCTTGCGTTTTTTATTATTTGCCTAACAGCATTTCCGGTGTCAGCGTTATGTCTATCGGAGTCTTGCCTGTTTTGAACCTCATTACTAGATTGGTGTTGAACTGGCTGAAGATTTCCCCGAACATAAGCGTATTTTCAGGTCCAAGTTCGTTTGTAAAGGACTCAAGCATCGTGGGGGCAAGGAGCTGTGTGTCATCTATAGAGTCAAGGACTTCCAGCTCTTCAGCGCTTAAGGCTGAAGGAGGCATTTCAAAGATGATATTTTTGCCGTCGTAGGTAACGGAAGTGTCTTCGCCTGCCATCTGCTCGTTCAGCATTTTGGCCAGTTCCTCCATTTCAGGACTATAACAGAATGTCTGCGGTGCCAGGAAGATGGCAAAAGCCAGCACCATCAGAAATGAACATAGTCTTCTCATATCCGGAAAAATTTAAAAATGTGACGGAATCAGTCGTCAAGACGGTTTCTCTCCTTCGCCGGATTCGAGAAGTAGAGGTCACCCTCGAGATACTCCTGCGTGGCAATAAGCGTGGGCTTGGGGAGTTTCTCGTAGAAGCGGGAGATTTCTATCTGCTCGCGGTTTTCAGACACCTCTTCCATATTGTCTGTAGAGGCAAATTCCTGAAGTTTCTTTTCCAGGTCTTTTTTCATCTCCACTGCTATCTGATTGGCTCGTTTACCGATGATACATACAGTCTCGTAAACGTTGCCGGTAGGCTTCGCCATTGCAATCATGTCGCGTGTAACAGTGTTTACAGGAGCTTTTGTCTTTTTGTAGTCCATTGCGATTTTATGTCTTTTTGTCTTTTGATGTTGCTTTACTTTCGGAGAGAGGGATTAATCCTTTATTCGGGAGTTGGCGTGCTTGAACATATCGTCGGCCTCCTTACGATTTTCGGTAGAGGGAAAATTGTTGATGAAGGAGTAGTACTCGTCAATAACATCCCTGTATCGGTCGGCCTGTTTTTCGGGCACACTCTGTTTCGCTTCCTGATATTTGGCTTTGAGCTTCAGGAACTCAAGGTCCTCTTTATATTTAGTGTAAGGATAATTCCGCAGGGCATTGTCAGCCACAATCACGCAGCTCTCGTAGTTATTGCCCATATATGTGCCGAGATTGTAGTATAATTCCGCGTTCTGGAGTTCCTTCAGAGTCAGTTTGTCCTGAAGTTCGAACATGGCCTTCTGGGCGGAAGACACACGGTCACTCTTCGGGAAAAAGTCAATGAATCCCTGCAGCTCCTCGATACCTTTCAGTGTCTCGCTTTGGTCAAGCTGCGGGTCGGGAGAATCAAGGTAGTACCCGTATCCGCAATAATAGCGGGCATCCTCGGTGTACAGCCCTTTGGGGTATCGGTTATAATAGCTCTTGAGATAGACTCCGGAGTTCAGGTAGTCCTTACTCTTGTAATAACTCATACCGAGCAAGAACAACGCTTCCTCTCCCCTGGCGGTACCCTTGAGGGGAGTAATCATATCGTTCAGCAAAGTAGCCGATTGCATATATTTGCCTTCCTCATACGCCTTTTTGGCGTAGTCGTACTTGAGGTTTATATCATGGCTTTTCAGCACTTTGGAGTATTCGCTGCATCCGGAGAGAGCCACAGATGCCGCCAGAAGCAGACAAAAGGTTATTAAATTTAACTTGGAGGTCATATATCCTGATTAATAATCCGCCCATAGCGCAGCCTGTTCACGTTAAGACACAATGAGGGCATTGAGCATCGGCGCTTTGAGGTGCAAAATTAGCAAAAAAATCGGATACGACAAAATCTTTGCGAAAAACTATGTTTAAACCGGAATTTTTAACTAACTTTACACTTTGAAAATCCGGAAGCGGGAGCCAAAGGATTTATCAACGGCAAGGGATAAGTCGCATTATACTTACAACACAGTGCCAATATCGGCTTATACCCTGCATTTGTAATTTAAAACCCGACAATCGTGAACTCCAACGACAGAGAGTATTACAGCCAGAGAGAGAACGGACGTCAGCCTGTGCCGCGCAGAGGACTGATAAACCGTCATCCCATAATCGCCAACATCTTTATAATAATTATTGTGGCGACGCTGGGATTAGTGATTGCATACCTGAGCCTGGGACTCTTCACCAAGCACGGACAGAGCGACATGGTGCCGCGAGTAGTGAATATGTCTTATACTTCAGCGGTAGAGAAGATACATGAAGCGGGATTCAAGGTTGAAATCAAGGATTCGGTATATTTCGAGGATGTAAAACCCGGCGTAGTAGTAGACCAGTTCCCCGCAGCCGGGGCAATAGTGAAACCGGGCCGCAAGATTTATCTTTACATAAACTCCGTTCATCCCAAAGAGGTAATCCTGGACCCCGGCACCGACACACGCCAGCCGGCTCTGCGCGGCCTTTCCATGAGGCAGGCAAAGGCCCAGCTGCAGGAACTCGGATTCAAGAATATCAAGATTGAATATGTGCTCGGCGACACCGACCGTGTGTTGCGTGTCACGGCAGACGGCAAGACGGTGAACAAAATGCAGAAAGTACCGCTGAATGCCAAGATAGTACTCGTGGTGTACGACGGACGCAAGTCTGCCCTGGCAGACTCCCTCTCCCATGCCGCAGGCCGAAACGAGGGTTCGGAGCAATACGAGATTGTGAATGAAGAGGGCTATGAGCCCGACCCGGAAGAGCAGTACTTCGAGGAAAACATAAGCATCAGCGGAAACGAAGAACCATCTAACGAGGAATTTGCGGAATGATGGAAACCGAGTCCGTGAACCCGGAAGAGAGTATGGCCGAAAACGAGCTGGAAACCCGACCGGACGAACTGATTATCGATGCCGAGGGGCGGGAGCTGTATGAACATTTCCGCTTTGTAGCCGACAAGGGGCAGACCCTGCTGCGCATTGACAAATTCCTGGTGGAACGGATGCAGCACACCTCGCGCAACCGCATCCAGCAGGCCGCCGAGGCAGACTGCATACTCGTAGGCGACAAGCCCGTCAAGTCCAGTTACAAGGTGAAGCCAGGCGATGTGGTGAGCATAGTGATGGACCGTCCGCGCTATGAGCTGGAAATAATACCTGAAGACATACCTCTCGACATAGTTTATGAGGATAACGAAGTATTGGTGGTGAACAAGGGCGCCGGATTAGTGGTACATCCCGGACACGGCAATTACTCCGGCACTCTGGTGAACGCGCTGGCATGGCATTTCAAGGACAATCCGGATTATGACGTGGATGACCCGCGCATGGGGCTTGTACACCGCATCGACAAAGACACTTCCGGCCTTCTGGTAGTGGCCAAGACTCCGGCGGCAAAGACATACCTCGGCAAACAGTTTTTCAATAAGACTACCAAACGGCAGTATGTGGCCCTGGTGTGGGGAGACTTCACCGAAGACGAAGGGACTATAACAGGCAACATAACCCGCAACCCTAAGGACAAGCTGCAGATGTCCGTATCCGACGACCCGGCTGTCGGCAAACATGCCGTCACACATTACAAGGTATTGGAGAGATTCGGATACGTCACCCTGGTACGTTGCATCCTGGAAACAGGACGCACGCACCAGATTCGAGTACACATGCGTCACATAGGGCATCCTCTTTTCAACGATGCCCGGTATGGAGGTGACCAGATATTGAAGGGAACGACTTTCAGCAAATACAGACAGTTCATAGCCAACTGCTTCGCCACTTGTCCGCGTCAGGCACTTCATGCCAAGACATTGGGTTTTGTACATCCCCGGACAGGCCAACAGATGGACTTTGACACCGAAATTCCCGCCGATATGTCCGAACTTCTGGAGAAATGGCGCGCCTACCGCTCCACAAACATTTAAAATACAGATAAACGATATAGGGATTGCACCTTGATTCGGGGTGCAATCCCTATATCGTTTACTCCGGATTATTGGCTTCCGGTATGTCACCGGAGGATACTTCAGAAGGTTCCGGAACAGCTTCCAAAGTTAAAGACAGTTTGTCATCTCCGTCATTGTATGTGGCACGGATAGTCCCTCCGGTCTTCTTGTCCTCGGAGGTCTGCAGCTGAAGCAGCATTTCCGCCAGGTCATCTTCCAGATACTTTTGTATGGCGCGTTGCAGCGGTCGGGCGCCGAATTGCTTGTCATAGCCTTTGGCGGCAATGAAATCTTTGGCTTCGGGAGCAATCTCCAATCTGTAACCGAGCCCTTCGATGCGCTTCAGGAAGCCTGCGAGCTCAAGGTCGATAATAGAGTATATGGCCTCTTTGCTCAGCGAATCGAACATTATTATGTCATCTATACGGTTCAGGAACTCCGGAGCGAAAGCCCTGTTCAGAGCCTTTGTAATCACTGCCTTGTCCTGAGCGGCAGAGGAGGGCGCGGTCTGGAAGCCTACGCCGCTTCCGAACTCCTTCAACTGACGGGAACCGACGTTGGAGGTCATGATTATAATCGTGTTCTTGAAGTCGATACGACGGCCCAGCGAGTCTGTGAGGCGTCCCTCGTCCATGACCTGGAGCAAGAGATTGAATACGTCGGGATGCGCTTTCTCAATCTCGTCAAGCAGGACAACGGAATAAGGATGACGGCGCACTTTCTCGGTGAGCTGTCCGCCCTCTTCGTAACCCACATATCCCGGAGGCGCGCCCACGAGTCGAGAAACGGTGAACTTCTCCATATACTCACTCATGTCCATACGAATAAGGGCATCGGAAGAGTCGAACAGATATTCGGCCAGTCTTTTGGCCAACAATGTCTTACCCACACCTGTGGGTCCGAGGAACATGAACACTCCGATTGGCTTGTTGGGGTCTTTCAGACCTATCCGGTTGCGTTGTATGGCCTTGACGGTCTTGGCAATAGCCTCGTCCTGGCCTATCACCCTACCCTTCAGCGAGTCGCCCATGCGCAACAGGCGGGCACTCTCGCCCTGAGCCACGCGACGTGTGGGCACACCGGTCATCATAGCCACCACTTCGGCCACCTTGTCCTCATCCACGAGCTGGCGGTCATTGTCCAGTCCCTTCTCCCACTCGGCTTTGGCAGCCTCGAGCTCGGAGCGTTTGGAGGTCTCCATATCGCGCAGAGCGGCAGCCTTCTCGAAGTCCTGAGCCTTGGCGGCGACCAGTTTGCCGGCAGTGATTTCGTCCAGTTCTTTCTCCAGCCGCTCTATCTTCTCAGGCACCACGATGTGAGTGATGTGGACACGCGAACCTGCCTCATCCAGGGCATCGAGAGCCTTGTCCGGAAAATTACGGTCGCTCACATAACGCTCTGTGAGACTGACACAAGCCTCCAGGGCCCCGTCCGTGTAATCCACGTTGTGATGCGCCTCATACTTATCCTTGACCTGACGCAGGATGGCCAGTGTCTCCTCAGGGGTAGTAGGCTCCACCATCACCTTCTGGAAACGACGTTCCAGGGCCCCGTCCTTCTCGATGTTCTGGCGGTATTCGTCCAGAGTAGTGGCACCGATACACTGAACCTCGCCGCGCGATAGAGCCGGTTTGAGCATATTGGCGGCATCCATGCTGCCGGGTGCGCCACCTGCCCCCACGATGGTATGGATTTCATCTATGAAGAGTATGATATCGGGATTCCTGGAGAGTTCGTCCAGGACTGCCTTGATGCGCTCCTCGAACTGTCCCCTGTACTTTGTGCCTGCCACCATTCCGGCCATATCAAGGCTTATCACCCTCTTGTTGAAGAGAATACGGCTCACTTTTCTGTGGACGATGCGCAATGCCAGTCCCTCCACAATCGCACTCTTTCCCACACCCGGCTCACCGATAAGCACCGGATTGTTCTTCTTGCGGCGAGAAAGAATCTGGGCCAGGCGCTCGATCTCGCGCTCACGGCCAACTACCGGGTCAAGTCGTCCATCGGCTGCCGCCTTGGTCATATCGAACCCGAACTTGTCAAGAGCCGGAGTATCTGTGGTCTTCTCAGCCTTGGCGGAGGAGTGTCTGCCCGCGCCACTCCCCTGCTGGGCACGGCCGGGAATATTTCCGAAAGGACGGTTTCCTCCGGGCTTCTCGTCCTCCTCTTCTTCCTCCTCGCTGAACGGTCCCGCCACAGGCTTGCCGATACTCAGCTCCTCCTCGGTGGGCGGACGGTTGGTGATTGCAATATCGAAATTCAGGTATGTTTCCTTAATGTGACGCATAAAATCGCTTTCTATCGTTTTCTTGTCGTGCATAAAAGCCAGGAGCAGATGCTCGCCGGCAATATCCTTGCTATGCAGCTGTTCAGCCTCGCGGGAAGCAAGACGCATATACCGCATGGCGGAAGATGTCATATTGATATCATTACTCCCTTCGTAGCTGAAGATAGCCTCCGGAGGCAGCTCGTTGTCGGCGTTATGGCTGAGCATAAGGTGTTCCTCAAGCTCGGAGGCAATATCATCCACCGGCACACGGAGATGGCGGAGGATGCGGACAGCGGGCCCGTCATCGATGCGCAAAACAGCAAGGAAAAGGTGTTCGCCGGTGATTACCTGCGAGCCTGCCTTACGTGCCTCCTCGGCAGCAAGACGTACCATTTTCTCCCATGCACTGTAGTCTGGTGTCATTCTATAAGTTTTAAAAGTTAATTTGACACGACTGATACAACAATCGTGCCAAATAGTAAACGCAAAAGAGAGCCTCGCTATTGCAGGGGCAATGTTAACTTGTATTAATACTTAGCTCACTTAGAGGTTAGTTATAAACAGCCTCTTAATTCACACCACGGCCTCCGCCGGGCATAGTGCCTGAGTTTGAGCCCGAGGTCTGGTTTACATCATCATTAAGAATGACTTTGGAGGTCTGTTTGACACGGTCGTTAAAGGAGCCTATACGGTATGAGACAGTGATTCCTATGTTCCAGGAACTGAACGAGCCTTTGACCTCGGCAATCATATCCGGAGTGACCTTTTTGTAAGTGTAGTGCTGCGTAGGGGTGGCAAAGTTGTTGGCTGAAAGAGTGATTCGCATACGCTTCTCCGAAAGCAGGGATTTGGTGAGGGCAAGACCATGGTAAGACCATACGGAGTGGGAACTCTGGAAATCGACCGCATTCTTGCCAAGACCGCCGTATGCGCTCAGTTCAAGGTCCCAAGGCATCTGATAGTTGAAGTCGGCGCTTGCGTTGAATCCCCAGCCACTGTTGTCTACCCCTACCTTGGCGGCTTTATAAGCAGCGTATGTCACGCCTCCGTTCACGCTCAGACGCATACCGGATATTATGGGATAAGCAAGATATGCGAACAACGAGCCCTGGTTGCGGTGTCCCAGATTGCCGTATGTGGTGTAAGCCACGTTGTCGGCACCCAAGAAGGTATATTCCTGTATCAGTTTATCGGCGTATGAGTAACCGAGAGAGATGTTCATCTGCACGGGCAGGCTGAAATTGGAGTATGAGAGAGTCACGTTGTTGGTCTTCTCGGAGATAAGTTCAGGATTGCCGTAGGACACCGACAATGGGTTGTCCTCTTTACGGAAAGGATTCAGTTCCTCTACGCCGGGACGGGTTATGCGCATCTGATATGCGAGATTCAGCGAGGAGTAGTCAGGAAAACTGTAGGAGACCATAGCGTTTGGCACCAAGTCGTTAAGGCTTTGTGCGAAGTCCTTATGTCCCGACGTCAGGAATTTGGTGCTGAGGTGCGTGTATTCGTATCGAAGGCCGGCGAGTGTCGTCCATGAGCCGAACTTTCCCTTCCAGGAGGCATAGACCGCCGCCACGTCCTGATGCTGTTTCATGCGCACGCTGTTGAGTTCGTCAATAGTCCAGTCTATGCCGTCGGGACTGTTGTACTCCTTTGTGTTGCCGCTGTTACGGCGCATTATGTACTTTGCACCTGTCTCCAGGGTGTACTTCTTCAGGAACGGGAGCGTATAGTCAAACTGGAATGTATGCTCGTTGTCGGGATAATACATCTGATTGTGAACGGACGGAATAGTACCCGGATAATTCACATAATCCTCATATATGTATTGTCTGTTTTCACGCTGGTTGTTGCGGCTGTATTGGTACAGAAAGACGATATTGTGCTCGGGAGTCCTGAAATTATGCTGCCAGTTGGCACCGAGTGTATAGTTGAAATATCTGTTTTTCATCCTTGTCCGGGCCGTATAGCTCCAGTTCTCCTGTCCCTTGTCGTTCAACATCGAGTAGTAAATATTTGTATTGACAGGAACATTGACATTGAAAAGGTTGGCGTTGACAGTGAAGAGGTTAAGCGAATCGGGCTCCCAGGATGCCTGTAGACTGCCGAAGTCCATATTGTTATGTATGTCCAATTTGGAATGGGCAAGCAATTCATGCTGTAGCGGGTCGTTAAGGTATAAAACAGACTGGTCCTGCCCTATTCCGTTGTTTATTCCGTAATTATGGTTATAATTTAAATTGAGGCTCACGTTGCCGATGCGCCCGAGCGCGTTTATACCGCCGCCAAGCATATTTTTTGTAGCGGTAAGGTTGACTGTAGCTGTATAACCGTTGAGGCTGGTGCGGCTCTCGGTAATAATATTTATTATGCCTCCAACTCCTTCGGCGTCATACTTGGCGCCGGGGTCTGTGATGACTTCCACTTTCTTGATTATCGATGCCGGCATTGCCTTGAAAATATCTTTATAGTTGGCAGAAATGGCCGGGTCAGGTTTGCCGTTGAAGTAAATCTTGAAATTCCCCTCCCCTTTCAACTTTATGTTACCGTCGGCATCCACGGTAAGCATAGGCACTTTGCGCAGTGCGTCGATTACCGTAGCAGTCTGTGCCGAAGCGTCTTCTGTCATATTATATGTCACCTTGTCTGCCTCTGCCTGTATCAGGGGCGTTTTACCGGTAACGACCACCTCCTCGAGTTCTTTGTCAAGAAAGCTATCAGGCACTGAGTCAAGATATACCACCGGCTCATCGGCAGCCAGCGGGAAAGCGCAAATGACTGCCAATGCGGCAAAAATGGTTCTGCTTAAGTTCTTCATCATAGTTAGAGCATTAATTTTTCAGGGGCAAAATTACATCTTAATTAGGTACTATGCAATACAAAGATTTATTATTAACATCATTTAACACAATTCGGTCCGGACACTTTCTCAAGAAAGCATCCGGACCGAATTATATCTGTTAAATTTACCTCTGTATAGGCGCTCAGCGTCCTCCGCCGAGAGACTGGTAGAGGTTTATAAGCGCTGACATTCGGGAATGCCAGGCGTTGATTTCACTGAGCTGAGCCGACAGAAGACCTTGCTGGGCCGTGAGTACCTCCAGATAGGTGGCAGAGCCATACATCAACAGCTGATTCGTGATGTCTACGCTCTTTTCCAATTCGTCTATCTGCTTGGAGAGCATCTCCTGTTTGGTCTTATTGTGGGTATAGGTGGTCATGGCATCGCTTACCTCGGCAGCCGCGTTGAGTACTGCATACTCGAAGGTATTCAGGGCTTGCTGCTGCTGTGCCTTGGCGGCCTCCAGGGTAGCTATGTTCTGGCCACGCGAGAAGAGAGGAGCCGTGAGCGAACCGGCCAACTGTATGAACCACTTGCCGGGATTGCTGACCATGCTGCCCAACAGATTCGTAAACCCGCCTTGAGCAGAGATTACCAACGAAGGGTAAAAATTGGCCCTGGCGGAGTTGGTGGCATAATATGCCACGGCAAAGGAGTTCTCGGCTGCACGCACATCGGGACGCACTGCCAGATAAGAGAGCGGCACACCCTCGTTCAACTCGGCGGGAGCATCCACCGTCATATCCGAAGTGACATTCCAGGTCTGGGGGAAGGTGTTCAGCAACAGAGACATCGTATTGTTGGTCTGCTGCAGAGCGGCCTCCAGCTCGGGTATAGAAGCCATAACGGAATAGTAGTTGGCACGATACTGCACCACGGCGGCCTCGTTCACACGTCCGGCCTCCTTCATCAGCTCCATGTTCTTGACCTGCTGCTCCCACAGTGTAGCCGTCTCGCGACTGACCTCGAGCTGCATTTGCAGGGCTGCGATGGCATAGTACGTGTTGGCGACGGCTCCTATAATCTGGGAACGTGTGGCGGCCTCATAGTTCTTGCTCATCTCAAGACTCATCTCGGCACCACGTTTGCGGTTCAGGATTTTTCCGAAAACATCAACTTCCCAGCTGGCACTCAACGGAAGCGTGTAGGACCAGTTCATGTGTGAGCCCCCATAAGAGGCAGTCCCGCCGTTAGGAGCAAAAGCCAATGAGGGGAAATAGCTGAGTTTTGCACCCTTCAGCTGCGCCTGTGCGATATTTACGTTGAGACGGGCATTCTCCATGTCCTTGTTGTTCTCCAAGGCCATACGAATCAAGGTCTGCAACTGCGGGTCGGTAAAAGTCTGCTCCCAACTCAGGTTGCCCAATGTGGTCGAGTCTACTGGAGCATTAAGGGCATCCGCATAGTTCTTGACTATCTTGCTGTCTTGAGCTTCCGTCAATTCATATCTGTCGTAGATGTGACAGCTGCTCAAGGCAACTGTCAACATCCCGCATATCAGTATTCTTCCTGTATATTTCATCGTTCAGGAGTGGTTTTATTTATTGTCATCAGTAATGGGTGTGTATTGCCGCAACTCGGCGGATACGCCCTCGTTATTCTTATCACGCCACTTCGGAGGTTTAATCTTCTCCTGCAGTCGCATGAACACCACAAAGAGCGCAGGCACTATGAGTACCTGAAGTATCATGCCGATAAGCATACCGCCTACCGCACCGCCGCCGAGGGCACGGTTACCGTTGGCACCGGCGCCGGAAGCGAACATAAGGGGGAGCAGACCGATAATCATGGCCAATGAGGTCATGAGAATAGGACGCAGACGAGCCAACGCGCCCTGAATAGCCGACTTGGCGATACCCATTCCGGTCTGACGGCGCTCAAGCGCGAACTCGACGATAAGGATAGCGTTCTTGGCCAACAGACCGATAAGCATAATCAGCGCAATCTGCAGGTAAATATTGTTTGCGATATCCATCCATTTGGCGAAGATGAAGGTACCCATAAGTCCGAAAGGTACGGAGAGAATGACGGCCCAGGGCAGGACGTAGCTCTCGTACTGTGCCGAAAGTATGAGGTAAACGAACATAAGCACAAGCGCGAAGATATAAGCGGTGGAGCCGCTGCCGCCGGTGGATGCCTGCTCACGTGTCATACCGGCATACTCGAAGCTGAAGCCCTGCGGGAGGGTCTGCTGCGCCACCTCGTCGATTACACGGATAGCGTCACCGGAAGATACGCCGTCAGCCGGGTTACCCGTGACGGAGATACAGGTGTACATATTGAAACGGGTCAGCATATCCGGGCCGTAGACACGCTTCAGGCTTACGAAGTTATCCAGAGGAGCCATATCGGCGCCGTTGCGTATCTTGATTTGCTTCAGGGTCTCGGGGCTGACACGGGCCTCGGGAGGTGCCTGCATCATCACGCGGTACAGCTTACCGAACTTATTGAAGTTCGAGATATACATACCGCCGTAATATCCCTGCAGGGTCTGAAGCACCGCATTCTGTGTGAGTCCGGCCTGCTTGACCTTGGCGACATCTATCTCCACCATATACTGGGGGAAAGAAGGGTTGAAGGTGGAGTAAGCCATCTGAATTTCCGGACGTGCGTTCAGGGCGGCGATAAACTGCTGGTAGACCTGGAAGAACTGCCCTATGTCGCCGCCGGTACGGTCCTGCAACTTAAGCTCGAAACCATTGGTGACGGAGTAACCGGACACCATAGGGGGCTTGAAGAAGAATATCTGGGCATCCTTGATAGAGGAAACCATGCCCATAAGCTGACCGATGACAGCATCGGCGTTCTCAGTCTCCATATCTCGTTCATCCCAGTGTTTGAGCTTGATGATGAAAGAACCGTAGGTGTTACCCTGTCCGCCGACGAAGCTGAAGCCTGTGATGGCCTGGCTGGTCTTGATGGCAGGAATCTGCGAACAGAACTTATCCACCTGGTCCATGACGGCCTGAGTGCGCTCCTGGCTTGTGGCCGGGGGCATTGTCACCACACCCATAATGGTACCGGTGTCCTCCTCGGGCACAAAGCCGGAAGGAGTGGTATTCATAAGCCATACCAAAGCTCCGATAGCGATTGCGGTAACGCCAAAAGCGGCCCACCACCAACGGACAAAGAAGTCCGTCACCTTGCCGTATGCGGACAGCAGTCTGCTGAACGAGGTCTCGAAACCGGCGCGGAAGCTCTTGGTGAACATAAGCGCCACTGTGGCTATAGCCACTACGCTCGCCACTATGAGCATGGGAATGTTCTCCGTGCTGAAAGCGCCGTTGACCATAAAGAATACGCTCACAGCTATGCCGACCACGGCAAGAAGGAGTGTGAAGAAAGGATTCAGGAACGGTTTCTTATATTGCTTCTTTACAGTCTCTAATGCCTCGCCGTATGCCTCGCCCAAACGCTCCTTCAAGGTGCTGTCAGAGTTGTGGGGCTTAAGCATTATGGCGCACAAGGCCGGAGTAAGGGTAAGAGCGTTGACTGCGGACAGACCGATGGCCATAGCCATGGTAAGACCGAACTGGCGGTAGAACACACCGGAAGTGCCTCCCATGAAGGAGACGGGGATAAACACAAGCATCATCACAAGGGTGATGGAAATAAGGGCCGATGCGATTTCGCCCATTGCGTCGATAGAGGCCTTGCGCGCGCTTTTATAGCCTTGGTCCAGCTTGGCGTGCACGGCCTCCACCACCACTATCGCGTCGTCCACCACTATCGCAATCGCCAACACAAGGGCCGACAGGGTGAGCAGGTTCAGCGAGAAGCCGAATATGTAGAGGAGTCCGAATGTACCGATAAGGGCCACCGGAATGGCAATCATAGGTATGAGGGTGGAGCGGAAGTCGCCGAGGAAGATGAACACCACAAGGAACACGAGCACGAATGCCTCTATGAGGGTCTTGACGACCTCGTGGATAGATGCGAACAGGAAGTCGTTCACACTCATCACGATGTCAAGTTTCAGACCCTTGGGCAGGTCTTTACCGCTCTCCTTAAGGAGTTTCTCCACATCCTCGATTACAGCGGTGGCATTGGAACCTGCGCTCTGATAAACGATGGCCGCCGAACCGAGATGCCCGTTGGACTTATTGGCGAATCCGTAGGTGAGTCGTCCCAGCTCTACCTTGGCTACATCGCCCAGACGAAGAATCTGTCCGTCGGGAGTGGCGCGGATAACGATGTCCTCAAACTCCTTGACATCGGAGAAACGTCCCTTATAGCGCATCACATACTGGAAAGTCTGCTCGCCCTGTTCGCCGAACTGACCGGGAGCGGCATTCAGGTTCTGCTCGGCAAGAGCGGCCGTGACATCGGAAGGCATAAGGTTATACTGCGCCATTACCTCGGGCTTAAGCCAGATACGCATAGAGTAGTCGGCGCCGAAGGACATCGCGTCGCCCACGCCGCTCACACGCTTAATCTGAGGTATAATGTTGATGGACATATAGTTGTCCAGGAACTCGGCGTCGTAGGTATCCGTCTCGTCCACCAAAGACACCACCATCAGCATGGAGGTCTGGCGTTTCTGGGTGATGACACCGACCTGGTTAACCTCCGAAGGAAGGAAGCTGGCTGCCTTGGCCACACGGTTCTGCACATCCACAGCGGCCATATCCGGGTCCATGCCCTGCTTGAAGTAGACTGTAATCTCGGCGTTACCGTTGTTGGTGGCCTGGGAAGTCATGTAGTCCATGTTCTCGGCACCGTTAATCTGCTCCTCGATAGGAGCGATTACGGAATTGAGTACAGTCTGCGCGTCCGCACCGGTGTACGAGGTACTTACTCGGATAGTAGGGGGCGCGATGTCCGGGTACTGCTCGATAGGTAGACCTATGAGGCCCAGCAGACCGAGAACCACGATAAAAACCGAGATTACGGTCGAAAGCACCGGACGATTTATAAAATTATCTAATTTCATACTCTCTTGTTAACGGAAAACTTAGAAAACTTTTTTACTTGGAAGCGGGAGCCTGAGCGGCCGCACCTCTCTTGGGCTTGATTGTCATACCCTCTTTCGCGGTCATACCCACACCCTCTACCAGGACTGTCTGTCCGCTCTCGATACCGCTGGTCACGATATAGACCTTGCCGTCGTTCTGTTCAGACACGGTAATGGGAGTCTGTACCAGCTTGCCCGCGGAGTCCACGATGAAAGCGTACTTAAGGCCCTGTACCTCGAAGGTCGCGCTCTGGGGGATAGTGATGACATTGGTATAATGTGTCGGTATCAGCACCTGGGCTGAGTTACCGCTGTGAAGCAGTCCGTCAGGATTGGGGAAAGTTGCCTTGGCGGTGGCGCTGCCCGTGGACTGGTCAAGCACACCGCTCACCGACGTGATACGGCCTGCCAGAGGATACATCTCACCGTTGGGCAACTGCAGGGTGACGTCGGGCATCTGGCTCAGAGCATTGGCTACGCTGCCGGATGTTCCGGTGAACTGAAGCAACTCCTGCTCGGTGAAGGAGAAATATGCCTCGATGCTGCTGGAACCGGAAAGAACGGTGAGGAGAGTGGAGGGTGACACAAGAGCGCCTTCCTTAAAGTCAATTGTGCCTATGATACCGCTCTCGGGTGCGCGTACTATCGAATAAGAAAGATTCTTCTGCGCGGAAGTCAGGTTCGCGCGTGCGGCGGACACGCCGGCACGTGCCTGGTTCAACGAGGCCTTGGCGGCATTGAGCTGGTCCAGCGTGGTCTGATACGCAGACTTGCTGATAATATTCTGGTCTACCAACAATTTGTTGTTGTTCACATTAGTCTGGGCGGTGCTGACGTTTGCCTCGGCGACACGTACAGCGGCCTCAGCCTGCATTATCTGGCTCTTGGCGGCATCTACGGCAGCCTGAAGCGACACCTGGTCAATAGTGAAAAGTACCTGTCCGGCAGACACTCTCTGTCCTTCGGAAACGTTTACATGGGTAAGGAAGCCGGAAATCTGCGGACGTATTTCCACATCATTCTTTCCGTGGAGTGTGGCCGGATAGGATGTGAAAAGAGTCATGGTATCGGGACTGGCTGTAATTACGGCCAATTCCGGCACCTGCTGTTGCTGCTGCGCAGCGTCGGCATCCTGTTTCTTGCCACATGAAGTCATGCCGGCGGTGAATAGACCTATTACAGCGGCATACTTTAGTAATGCGGATGTTTTCATATTATTTAATCTGTAGCGGTTAATAATCTAAATTTATGTTGAATCCGTAGGAAGAGACCCATCTGTATCAAATGTTATAATTACCCTTCAGAGACAGTTATCCTTCCTCAAAAAACTCTGCAAAGTTACAAAAAATGTTTTATAACATATAATCGGATTCCGAATAAAAAATCAACAAAAACGGATTTTCCGCATTAGTCAACGAAAAAATCCGTCTTTTAGAACAATCCGTTCTCACCCCGGACTATTTGAGTCGGAACCAGTATCCTATGCTGGCCATAACAGACATGGCGTTTGCTGAAGAAAAATTCCGCGTACGTCCGCACTCGACTGTGTTGCCCAGCCCGTAATAGAAGCGTCCCTCTATTGTAATCGAGCCTTTTCCGTCAGTGAAGAGTTCGGCGCCCAAACCGGCCGATATGCCGAAATCCACTTTCGGTTCGGCCGGAAGAGTAAGCTGCGCCACCTGACGTCCATGAAGCGGGAAATCAGGAATAGACTGTATCTGCTCCGGGTCAAAATTGGCAGACGTGCTTTCCCCTAACATAAATCCCACTTCAGGACCCGCGTTAATGAAAAAGTGTACCCTCGGGCTGCCGAAGTATATATGGGCCAACACCGGTATCTGCAGATAGTTGAGCGTCCGGCTGTACCTGAAGTCTGTATCCTTGAAACTCTCTTTCCACCCTCTTTGTTCAAAATTCAGTTCTGCTATGAGTCCGAAATGGTTCTCCTCGATGTAGCGGAACATTACGCCGGCCATACCCCCGGGTTTCATACCCTGAGGCACAGAGGGATTAAAGAAAATACGGGAAACGGTGACTCCTCCCTTCGCGCCTGCAAATATATTGCCCTCGTAGTGGTCGCTCTGTGCGTGCAGGGGGAAAAACACTGAGGCCAAAGTGAGTGCGGCAGCGGCTATTTTACCTATGATACGCATATTGTCAGAGACTTATACGGTCTGTAGTGGAGAAGGGCGTAAAATGCAGCAGGTACACACGGCGATTCATGAATCCGCTCCACATCTGCGGGCGGTCCAGACGGAAGTCAAGCTGCATCAGCGAGTCTGCCGGTTGCGCATAGTTCAAGTCGCCGTCGGTCTTTATGTACTGGTCTATGAAATATCTGGCCACATCGTTACCCATCACGGAGTACATAGGCATGGAGTTCAGCGGCGCTGACTTAAAGAAGGCCTTGAATTCCTCCTCGAATGTCTTGCCGCTCTCCGAGTCGCTGTCAAACAGGAAACGCGAGGGTATGTAAGTATCCAGTTTGCGGAGGAGTGGTTCCAGGCTCTGGGAATAGACCATCCATCCGGGACGTCCTACAATGGTGAGAGGCATATTCGGATATGTGTCCACTATCTCTTCCAACACTTTCAGCGTCTTGTCTATGTTGGCCTTGGTGCCGGCGTCAGAGATAACTGTATAGCTGGACAAGGGATTGAAGTCATACCCGGCCAAAGCATCCGCATCAGGAAGATTGACGATACGGGTGATGCCTCTGTCTTTAAGGCGCTGCATCATCGCACCGCTCATATTGTCGTCGTCCGTTACGTCGTAGTCCACAAAGATGAATGTGCGGTCCTTCATGACACGTGTCAGAAAGTCGGAGGCACGGTCGTAGAAATAGTCGGAAGGAGGCAGAAGCTGCACACCTTGCGGAGACATGGCGGAAATGTCGGTTCTGGCATCGAAGATGTTAAGCAGAAGGATGTTTCTGTCGTCGCAGAATTTCACTAATTCCTCGGGGAAATTCTTGTCAACGGAGCAGGTGATGATGTCCATATTGTCGAAGTCTCCGGATTTGAGGGCAAGTGCCAGCGAGCCGTAGTCAGCCAAGTCGGCACCTTTCAGGTTAATTTTGGTGCCGGCGTTTCCCTTCCCTTCCAGACCGAGCATAAAGCCGCGCAGGAACTCTAGGTCGCGGCGACGTCCCACGGCATCGTCACAGCTCACCAAGACCGCGATGTCCAACTGTTGGTCGGACTTCTTCGTGCCATCCGGATTCAATCGCTGATGCGCTTCTTTGTAGACCTCGCGTATTCCGGCATCGCTGTTCATGCGCGGGTCCTCCACAGGCACCCATTTATGCACAAGTGAGTCCTTGAACTGAGGTATAGCTAACTTCAGGCCTTTCTGAAGCATCTCTACGCCAGGGTTGGCCTCCCGGAGTTGACGCACCTCTATATGGCTCTTCTTGGCGATGGACTCCCAGGTGTCTTTTTGCTTCACTTTGTGAATCTTCTGCCCGGAGCGCACTTTCTCAGGCACCTCCCGGTATGCGGAACACTCCATGTCTGTGCCGGGGAACAGCTTGATTTGTATGCCGGGGGCGAAGTTATCCGGTGTCAGTCCGGGATTCCCCCGGAATAGCGACTTAATGCCGGTGTTGGATGAGCGCAGCACATTCACAAGGCTGTCACTCTCCTTGACGCTGTAAACCGTAGACTTCACTTTATTGAGGTCCATAGGCTCGCTCTTTATCTCGGAAGCGGGGCGCGTCTGCTGTGCCTGAACAGCCACAGCGGCTTTAGGTGTTTCACTCGGCTTGCTATCAGTCAATTTTGACGCCGGGATACTGAGAGAAGTCTGCGGAGCCTTTTTGCTTGTCTCGGCAGGGGTCTGCTCCTTTGTCCGGTCAGGCTCATCTTTCTTCTCCTTGACTACACAGGGATAATAGACCACCTGCCCCCCTTTCAGTTCCGAAGCATTGGGATTGTAGCGCATGAATACCTCGGCATCCCAGTCAAACCTCTTGACAATGCCGTAAACGCTTTCTCCTCTTTCCACAGAATAATAGTAGCAGTTCTCCCCGTTTTTCTGCACTATCGGCAGATACGAGGCGTCAGGCTTGGCTAAAGGAGCGCACAGCAGCATCATAGCAGCCGCACCGATGGTCATTATCTTCCTTTTCATTTCAATTCTATCTTTAGTGTTCAACACTCGCAAGCACAAATTTGAGACGGTTTATGTGTCTGTGAAGCCGTACATTATTTCAACATCGACAGCTGACACAACGTTCAACTCCAAAACACATAAACGTAAGTCTTTTAGAGGGGATGAATCTATCAACGGGCGGCCATCGCAGGCATACCTACGGTCTGAGTGTAGGCAAGCACACCCTCATTGCTGAGTTCCACACTACGGAAATCGCCGTCGGGCGTAATCATATTCACATGGTTGTCATCGACAAAGGTCATGAAGGGGTGCAGCTCGCCGTCCACATTTACGGCCCATGTCTGCTCGTCCTCGATGAAGTCAAGACGCACTGTCTCGCCGGTAGTCTCGTTCTCGACATCATAGCCCTTGCCGTCGCACTTCACCAGATAGCGTCCTTGCTCGGTATCTATCACTTTAGTGCCCTTTGCAACGGGGTTGGAACCGCTCCAGAACTCTATGGAATTGATTACCAACAAATCGGCTATGGAGGTGACTTCATATACAGGAAGAATCCAGAAGCATACGAAAACCAATTCATTTACAAACTTATTGCCAATGCTATCGTTCCATGTCAGCACCTTGTTCGTAAGGGCGAACTGACCGATACAGGACGAGAAGAAGAAACAACCTGCCAAAGAGAGAACGGCAGCCACTGTGAAATGTGTTTTTTTCATAATCTGAATGTTTTAGTATCTGTTTAACTTAGATGTCAGCTTTTCAAAGCCTTATATTTCTCAAATATATCCAGCACCTTATCTACATACTCCACCGTCTGGGTAGCGCGGAAGAAACCGTACTTCACCACCGGGTCGTTATAGTATTCGGGCTGAGATTTCAGCATCAGGGCACGACGGACGTTTCCGTCCCACCGAGTAGGGTCCATGCCATATTTGCCAGCCAACGCCATGGCATCCAGGATATGCGCTATGCCGGAATTATAGGCGGCAAGCACAAATTTCAAACGCTCGGTGCGCTGCGGCACTTTCCTGGCGAGAGAGCTGTCCAATTCCCGGAGACACCTGACGGCAGCCTTGACGTTCAGCTCCGGGTCCCTGATTCGCTCCGTCGGACAACCGAAAGCTTTTGCCGTGCCGGGCATCAGCTGCATGAGTCCGCGTGCGCCGGCCCATGAAACCTGTTCGACATCAAATCCGCTCTCCACAAACGCCTGCGCGGCAAGCATACGCCAGTCCCAGTCAAGTTCCCCGGCATACCTGCGGAATATGTCATCGTAGGGGGAAATACTGCCGTCGGCACACAGCGCCACACCTGTGGCAGCGAATCTGCGGGCGGGAATACGTTTGCTCTCCTCGAAATAGCGCCTGTAGATACGGCGGGAAGCATCGTCGGTACTCACCTTGCCGGCCCATTCGTCTATCAGAACGGCAAGACCTCCGTTATCCTTACGCACGGCCCAGGAGCCTCGCTGTTGCATACCCACCGCCAGGGAAACGTCTATGTTGTCGTAATAACCGCTTGAGAAGTTGGCTATGTCGGAATCAATCACTGTGTAAGGTATCTTTCCGGAAGACACCATCTCTATCATGTCCTCGGTAACGAGGCTGTCCCTGTCCAGCGCCTTGATATCGATACCGCCGCCCACCTCGGCATCCAGGTTCCGCAGACGGTAATAATATTTGGAGTCCCGCTCCACATACACTGTTCTTCCCGGCAGCTGTGTGACGTCAGTAACGGCAGGCTTGCCATTTACCAACAGTTGCACCAGCACCTGATGTGTCTCGTTATCCGGACCGCAATAAAGCAGTTCCTCCTTGTATTCGGCCGTCATAGGAACGTTGTAAGCCACAAGGTCGGTCTTGCCCTCCTCGAGCTGGCTTAGCATATCGTGAAAGTTGCCGGCAACCACTATCTTGACTGGTATTCCGTAGTCCTCGGCAAACCGTGTGGCTAATTCATATTCGTACCCCATAGGTTCATCCCTGTATAAGAAATAAGAGTCAGGGCTATACAGAGTGCCTATGCGCAAAGTGTCGGGAAGCGAATAATCTGTCTCAGAAGCCAAACCCGCTTGCGAGGAATCGGCGGCCTTGTTGCCTTTGGAGGCAGAACACGCGCAGAGCAAGACCGTCATCAAAACGGCCAGTACACACCGATACCTATATGAACGCTGCGCTGCCATGCCTAATGAGGCCGTTTTAGCCCTCGTATTCGAAGACTCCTTTTTCCGACCTGATGGTAAGGTACTTGCCGGGCTTGCCAGCTTTTTCCACACGTCCCACTATCTGGGCATGGATACCGAAGCTCTCGGAAATCTCAATCACCTTGTCGGCATATTCACGCGGCAGATATATCTCGAAGCGATGGCCCATATTGAAGACTTTATACATCTCCTTCCAGTCAGTACCGCTCTCCTCCTGAATCATGCGGAACAACGGTGGCACATCGAACATATTGTCCTTGACCACATGCAAGCCATCCTTAAGGAAGTGCAGGATTTTTGTCTGGGCGCCGCCGGAACAATGTATCATTCCGTCTATACGGTGGCGCAAGTGGTCAAGCACCACTTTGATTACGGGAGCATAAGTCCTTGTAGGAGAAAGCACAAGGAGTCCTGCATTTATGGGCGAGCCCTCCACGGCATCAGTGAGATGACGGGAACCGGAATACTTAAGGTCGTCGGGCACAGAGGGGTCGCATGTCTGAGGATATTTCTCCAGCAGATATTTGGCGAACACATCGTGGCGGGCGCTGGTAAGTCCGTTACTGCCCATACCGCCGTTATAACCGGCCTCATACTTGGCCTGGCCATAAGACGAGAGTCCGACAATAACGTCCCCCTCCTTGATATTGCCGTTGTCGACGACGTCGGAGCGTTTCATGCGACAAGTGACGGTGGAGTCCACGATAATAGTACGCACCAAGTCACCCACATCGGCGGTTTCGCCACCGGTACTTATAATATTCACCCCATGCTTGCGCAAGTCTGCAAGCAGCTCCTCGGTACCGTTGATGATAGCGGCGATGACCTCTCCGGGGATAAGCATCTTGTTTCGTCCGATAGTGGAAGAGAGCAGAATGTTGTCCGTGGCGCCTACGCACAGCAGGTCGTCGATGTTCATAATCAGGGCATCCTGGGCAATTCCTTTCCACACGGAAAGGTCACCGGTCTCGCGCCAGTAGGCGTATGCCAAAGAGGATTTGGTGCCGGCACCGTCAGCGTGCATTATATTGCAGTACTCAGGGTCACCGCCCATAACATCGGGCACTATTTTGCAGAAAGCTCCGGGGAACACACCTTTGTCTACATTCTTAATCGCGGCATGCACATCTTCCTTGGTGGCAGACACACCGCGCATATCATATCTGTTAGTGGACATCATCGACATTAATTGTTAAATAATATTTACCGCAAAATTAATTAAAAAAATTCAAACAACCGCTACCGGAGGTCCTCAACCCACAAAAAATTGCACATTAAATTTCCCGATTGTGCAAAATAGACGACGAACTCGGCTTTAAAGTGTGCGGAATCGGGATTTTTCAGCTACTGACGAGACTCGAGAATTTATATTTTGCACAATATCTGCGCGACCGTGCAAAAAGCTAAAATGAGTTAAAATATTGATTATGACCACTTAAAGATTTGGCCGGGGAACAGATTATTTGTAATTTTGCAAGCGTAAACGAAACAAGTGTCAGACAGCACCGCCGGACGGCTCTGCTAATCAGTAATCAGAAAAGGCGTTTCAAGCCATTTGTTTTCCAAGATTCCGGACACTTTTTTTAAAAACTTAATATTGATGATAAATCTCAAAAAAATAATACTGCCACTGTCTGTGGCACTTCTCGGAACAGCATCGGTCCATGCCCAAATCCATAACAGCGACGCACATCGGCAGGCACACCGGCAGCAACGCACACACATAGCAAAGACCACTACTCCCTCCGAGCGCGCCCGCATACAGAACCACATCAATGCAGAAGTGATGATGCGCGAGGCGAACAACGGAATCAGCGCCGCTTCCAACACTTTGATTAACGACCTTCTGAAGGAAGCGCAGAAACACATAGGCAAACGCTACGTACATGGGTCCAAAGGCCCCAACACATTTGATTGCTCGGGATATTCCAGCTACGTCTACCGCCAGTTCGGATACAATATTTCCCCGGCTTCCCGTGTACAATACTCCGAAGGCGTACCTGTAGACCGTGACGACCTTCGCAAAGGAGACCTGGTATTCTTCACCAGTCGCAGCAGCGGCAAGAACGTCGGTCATGTAGGTATTGTAATGGACCACGACAAAGCCACCGGAAAAGTAAGATTCATACACGCCAGCATCAAGGGCGTAAAAATAAGCGAAATAGAAGGCTATTACAAACAGCGATACGTCGGAGCCCGCAGAATCATAACCGATTGACACGCGCTTCCAAATATAAAGATATAACGACGGAACAATCTATCCGGCTTACGAATCAGACCTCGGCCCACAAGACTTGCATCATGAATGGCAAGTCTTGTGGGCCGAGGTCTGAGAGAGATACTGCCTGTGGAGTGCCGCTTATATTCGTCGTATGCTCCATGTTTAAACATGATTCTTATTAGAGTATGTGAAAATTTCAGGAAAACATGGGCTGAGAGTCAGATTTTTAGAGTTTTATAGCTGTTATTTCAATTTTTTTTGCGAAATTTGCACTGCATTTCCGATAAGAGTCCGCGAACCTCATATCAAAATGCAAACCCAATGATTTAATTATACACAAAAAATACACATCAAAAGATGACTAAAGCTGACATTGTAAATGAAATCTCCCGAAGCACCGGCCTCGAGAAAGCTGCAGTGCTCACCACCATTGAGAAGTTCATGGAGATAGTAAAGGACACCATGGCCAATGGCGAAAATGTTTATCTGCGCGGTTTCGGCAGTTTCATTCTCAAAACACGCAAGGAAAAGACAGCACGAAACATTTCCAAGAACACCACAATCATAATTCCGGAACACAAGATACCCGCTTTCAAGCCGGCTAAGACTTTCCTTGAGGATGTACGCTGATTCCTGAGCCTCCCCGAGGTCTTAAGGTGTCTTATCCTGGAATAACCCAGTGTAAATAAAGGAACTATATATTTTAACTTATAAAAATTTCAACTGATATGCCCAGCGGAAAAAAAAGAAAAGGCCATAAGATGGCCACACACAAGCGTAAAAAAAGACTGAGAAAGAATCGTCATAAGAAGAAATAATCCCGGATAACACCGACATTATTCTTTAACAGACAGGAAACAGGCGCAATCAGGCGCCATGTACTCAGTAAATATAAGGCTACGGGGAAGCGCTTTATAGACGCATCCCTGTAGTACTTATATTATGTATTATGCCGGTGCCGAATCGCGGAACTCAAGTCCCCGGCACTACCCTGCACCTCTCTTCGTCTGCCGCGTCCGCAGGTATACGTGTTCCTTACTAAGGACTCTTCCAACCGGACGCTAACCTACCACCCCGCGAGGGGACCAATTTAATTAAAAATGAAAAGCGAGCTCATAGTAGACGTACAACAAAAAGAAATATCCACAGCATTGCTGGAAGACTCGCGACTTGTGTCACTGCAAAAAGAGAGCCGAGACATCGCTTACGCGGTGGGTGACCTCTATTTCGCAAAGGTTCACAAGCTGATGCCGGGTCTTAACGCTGCTTTCATAAACGTCGGATACGAGAAAGACGCTTTTCTTCACTACCTCGATTTGGGCACACGCTTCTCTGCCTACGCCAAGTATATTGACGCCGCGATGGCCGACAAACGCCATGTACCCGATATTGCCGACTTCATAAAGGAACCGGACATTCCCAAAGGAGGCACTATCACCGACCTCCTGACTCCCGGCCGCCAGCTCCTGGTACAGATAGCCAAGGAACCCATCAGCTCAAAAGGTCCCAGACTGACCACCGAAATATCTTTCACCGGCAGATACATGATTCTTATCCCCTTCGCGGATAAAATAAACGTGTCGCAGAAGATAAAAAGCACAGAAGAGAAGTTGCGCCTCAAGCAGCTCATATCTATGATTAAACCCAAAGGTTTTGGGGTAATCGTGCGCACATCTGCCGAGAACAAGGGTGTGGCCGACCTGCACAACGAGCTGCGTGCCCTGCTCAAGAACTGGGAAGACGCGATATCAAAAATGCAACGCGCCACTCCTCCCGAGCTTATCTACGAAGAGGAGACCCGCGCCGTCGGATTGCTCAGGGACATCTTCAGTCCCTCCTTCGAGAGCATCCATGTGAACGATGTGGAGACTTTCGAGCAAATAGAGAAATATGTCGCCCTAATTGCTCCGGACCGCAAGGAGATTGTAAAACTCTATGCCAAGGACACCCCGATTTTCGACCATTTCGGCATCACACGTCAGATAAAAAGCAGCTTTGGAAAGACGGTATCCTTCAAGAGCGGCGCCTACATCATCATTGAGAGTACCGAGGCCCTGAACGTTATAGACGTCAACTCAGGCAACAGGGCCCGTGCCGGCAACGACCAGGAGACCAACGCGCTTGACGTAAACCTCAAGGCTGCCGACGAGATAGCCCGCCAGCTCCGTCTGCGCGATATGGGCGGAATAATTGTCATTGACTTCATCGACATGGCCAAGGCCGAACACCGCCAGGCGCTATACGACCACATGCGCGAAGTGATGGCCAGCGACCGCGCCCGCCACAACATCCTGCCGCTCAGCAAGTTCGGGCTCATGCAAATTACGCGCCACAGAGTCCGTCCGGCTTTGGACATTCCCACCACCGAGTCTTGTCCCTCCTGCTACGGAAAGGGAGAGATACAGCCCTCGCTGCTCTTCACCGACACCCTGGCCGAGAAGATTGACCTGCTGGTCAACAATCTGGGAGTCAATAACTTCAAAATGTATGTACACCCCTTTGTAGACGCTTATATCAAAAAAGGTTTCTTCTCCATCTACTCCAAATGGAAGCGCGCATACTCACGGAAGTTCAAGATAATAGCCGACGAGTCCCTGGCCTACCTGCAATACAAAGTGATAGGCGAAGATGGCCGTGAAATTGACCTAAAAGAGGAGAAAGACACCGGCTCAGGCCAAAGTCAGAAAAAACGCAACAAAGCAAAAAATCGAGCAAAAGAAGAAAACGCGGAATAAGCAAGCGCCTTGTGACATAGGAACAAGAACGCGCTTACACGATTAAACGACAAAAGGGGTCGCATCGGTGGATGCAACCCCTTTTATGTACATGAATAAATGTGACCATCTTAAAAATGGGCTTTCCCGGATAGTTACCATTCAACTGAAAATAGGAATCGGCAACTTTTGCAAGCTGCCGATTCTATTTTTATATTGTCTTTCGTTGACCGCGAAGGGTATCAAGCCATGCGCTTCTCCAGGTTCAGGCGGATAGCCTTGAGGAAGTCAGCGGAGTTGACGGGTGTAGGAGTGATACCCTCGTATAGGTTCACCAGGTCCTTTGTGACGATGCCCTCGTTGAGAGTGTCGAAGCAAGCGCCCTCAAGCTGGTCCGCATAGTTCACCAGGTCCTTGAGACCGTCCATTTCGCCGCGTTTGCGGAGTGCGCCGCTCCAAGCGAAGATGGTGGCCATGGGGTTGGTGGATGTATCCTCGCCCTTGAGGTATTTGTAGTAGTGACGTGTCACTGTACCGTGAGCAGCCTCGTACTCATATTTGCCGTCGGGGCTTACGAGTACAGAAGTCATCATGGCCAGGGAGCCGAATGCGGTGGACACCATGTCGCTCATAACGTCGCCGTCATAGTTCTTGCAAGCCCAGATGTAACCGCCTTTTGAACGGATTACACGAGCCACGGCGTCGTCAATCAGCGTGTAGAAATACTCGATGCCGAGACGCTCGAAGTCTGCCTTGTATTCCTGGTAAACTTCATCGAAAATTTCGCGGAAATCCGCGTCGTATTTCTTGGAGATGGTATCCTTTGTGGAGAACCAGAGGTCTTGCTTGGTGTCGATAGCGAATTTGAAGCAAGAATGTGCGAAAGAGCGGATACTCTTGTCTGTGTTGTGCATACCCTGAATCACACCTTTGTCCTTGAACTCATGTATGACTACCTCCTCGTGTTTGCCATCCTTGGCGTCATAGACGAGCTTGGCTGTGCCGGGCTCCTCGACGCGGATTTCAACGCTCTTGTAAACGTCACCGTATGCGTGACGGGCGATAGTGATGGGCTTCTCCCAGTTCTTCACTACCGGCTTAATCCACTTGATGGTGATGGGTGTGCGGAACACGGTACCGTCAAGCATGGAGCGAATAGTGCCGTTGGGGCTCTTCCACATCTCGTGGAGCTTGTACTCGGTCATGCGCTGTGCGTTGGGAGTAATGGTCGCGCACTTAACGGCCACGCCATACTTCTTTGTAGCTTCGGCAGCCTCGACAGTTATCTGGTCGCGGGTCTCGTCACGCTTGGGAAGGCCCAGGTCATAATATTCTGTCTTGAGGTCAACGAAGGGGAGGATGAGTTCGTCTTTAATCATCTTCCAGAGAATACGGGTCATTTCATCGCCGTCCATCTCCACGACGGGAGTGGTCATTTTAATCTTTTCCATTGGTTATATATTGAATTTAAGGTTATTATTTTACGTTGTGGGCTGCGTAATAGTTCATGAGGCAACCGTCGGCCAGAATGTGGCGCTCGGCCTCGGTAAGGTTCTTGAAGTACAGCTTGATGGGTGTGATGCCATCCTTGGTTACTACCTGCGCCTCTATTTCCTCCTTGCCGTCAAGCATGGCCTTGCGAATACCGGGAACAAATACGTAATCGCCGGGGAGGTAGTCGAACTTCACGTCTTTTTCAATAGTGAAAGGAACGATACCCCAGTTGATACAGTTGGAACGATAACGCTTGGTGGCGTACTCGTAGCAGATGTTGGCATCGCCGCCAAGTACTTTCTGGCAACTTGCAGCCTGCTCACGGGCGGAACCGTCACCGGGCTTGTTGGCGAATACGCAAGAACCGAAAGATGTGTCCTCGGCCTTTGCGCCTACCTTGTCAAGAACAGCCTGAACATTGGCGGGAGTCTTGCCGTCGCGACGCTCCAGGTCTTCTTTCTGTATGCGCTTGCTTATGCCTACATACTCGGGCACACGGCGAGAGAGAGCGAACTCGGAGAGTTTCAGGGGGTTGGAGCGGTAGCTGGAAGTCTCGCCCGAGGGGATAAGCTCGTCGGTAGTGGTCACAGGGTCATGGATTACAGCAGCCAGTTCAAGGAGCATATTCTCGGACATGGGGTACATCTTGGGCCAGTCCTTGATGTTGGGACCATAGCGGAGTTCCTCATCAAGGTTCTCGTGCTGATAGCCGTTGAATACACG
>URIC01000019.1 GCA_900547755.1 uncultured Bacteroidales bacterium | reverse complement strand
TCAGCGAGTACAGGAACTCGTCCTCGTCGCCTACATGACGGTAGAGGGCTATAGAGCCTCCTTCGATTACACTGAGCACAGCGTCGAATGTCACGACGACGGGGTTTGTGTTCATATTCAGACGGGGAAGCGCCGTACCGCTCTCGGGGGAAATCTTGACGGGCTTGACGGGAGTATCCGCACGGCCCACATAGTTGATTCTTATCTCCTTGTTGGGATGACGCGGGTCGCCGCTTACCTGAATCATGCCTTCGGGGATGAGTACGGTGTAAGTCTTGCCGGCCTCCATAGGAGCGTTGCGGAATGTTATCAGCAGGTTGCGGGTCTGACCGGCCTCGACTGATACCGAGATGCTGTTCTTGACCACATTGCCGTTTTCGTCAAGGAGCTGAACGCCGGTGCGCTCGCCTACCACTTCAATGTCGCGGTCAAAGTAAACAGTTATGCTGCGCATGGAGGAGAAAGAAGAACCCTCGGTAGGATAAACCATGTGTTCGTACAGGGGGTCCAGATACTCCGCCATCTCGCTCAGAGGCTTGCTCAGTTTGATGGCGAAGGCACCGCCGGGATAGCCGCTGTATTCAGGTGCGAAGAGTCGCAGACAGTCGTCGGAAGCGCTCATGAAAGTACCGGAAAGGCCTATTTCGTCTTTGGTGACCTGAGTCTGCCAGTCCATATTCCACAGCTGCTTGATGGCGTCTTTCCAATCGTACCAGTAGCCGTCCACATAGAAGCTCCAGTTACGCATGGGAGTGGTGGTGGGAGAAGCGGCATAGATCACACCGTTGTTGTCTACGCTGCAGATCATCTTGCCGGCACCGCCGTCCACGGCTTCTATCTTGCCGGTGGCCATGTCGAAAATTCCGACTTCGCTCTCGTCATCGGCGTTGAGAAGTCCGGCTATGGCACGCTTGCCGTCGGGAGAGAAACGCACTTCGTCTACAATGTATTTTCCATCGGTGTTAGAAACGAGCTTGCCGTCCACGTAATCATAACCGAGGGCCTTCCAGCTCTGCTCCTGGAAATCATAGATAAAGCTCCAGGAAGTCATCGGATAGCTGTAGTCCACGATACCCTGTGAATAGCGTCCGTCAGGAGTGATGCTGATGAAGCGAATCATGCTGCAAGGGTCACCGTTGGTGTCGAAGTCAGGCAGGTTGTTGGTGGGACGGCATACCGGAGTACCGCTTGTGAAGTCCCATGCCAGACCGAGCTCGGCATAATTGTTGTTGCCCTTGATGGTCAACGCGCGTCCCACGGCATACTTGCCGTCGGGAGTGACGGCGAATACAGTACTCCCGTTGTTCTTGACATTGTTGGGCATGGGGAGCTTGTTCCACTTCTTGGCATTGACATCGTAGTAGGCGGCGGCACCGTCTACGGAACCGACTACCATTTTGCCGTCGTTGGTCACGTCATTGGCTTCGCCGGGTGCCGATTTATCCTCAAAGAGGTCAAAATACTCGCCGGTCTCGACATTTACCAGACGGGGCGAACTGTACATCGCGTTGTCGCCGTAGGTATACGCCGTAGCCCAAAGGCCATTGTCTGAAACTCCGTAGAAGTTACAATGGGCCTCAGCTTGCTTGATATGGAGAATATCCGGCTTGGGAACCGGAATTTCAGCCATAGCACCTGCCGTCACGCTCAGCATGAGGGCAAGGCTCAAGATAGATTTGGACATAGTGATTAAATAAATTTTTGTTTTGTTAAAAGATTTTCGGTGGCGCCGTCGGGAGGTAATCGGCCTCCCGACGGCTGTTTCCGTATGGTTTCAGGCGTATGGAGACATCAGAATTTATGTCTAAACGCGCTTTCCCTGATTTTATTATCTGACGATAATTTTTTTGCCGCCGGCTATGTAGAGGCCTGCGGGGAGATTGCGGACCTCGGCCTTGGTGGCATCCTTGAGCACGAGGATACCCTGTGCGCTATAGACATCCATAGCGGAAGCCTCTGTCTCCACGCCTTCCAGGCCTACCGTGTAGTCCTTGTACTCGGCTATCACGTTGCCTGAGTGGTCCAGGCCGTCGGCGCATGTCATGTCGGCGAGGGTGACGATAACCGCGCTGCCGGCATCGATACCGGGCAGAGCGGGCACAGGCAGAGTCATGACCATGTCCACCTTGTTCTCGAAGCCGATATTGAGCCGGTCCTTGGGAACTATCACCTCAGCAGGGGCACCTGCGGCTGTGTAAGCGAACTTGACTCCGTTGAACTCGACCTTGTCGCCGTCCATTACGAAGATTTCCATTTCCTCTCCCTCTACCAGAGAAGAACCTTCGGCGGGAGTGAAGTCACCGATTACGTTGTACTGAAGCACTTCGATGTCGTAAGTATAGTTGAAGCTGCCGGGGGCGGTAATATTGCCGGTATACGCCATCTGGCCGCCTGCGCCGTAAATGCTGAAGCAGGAGAATGCCAGATAATCCATGGGGTCTTCAAGGGCAGGAAGCATATCCTGAGGACGGCGGAGTTTGCCGGAGAGGTCAAAGGTCACAGAATTGCCGTCGACCTTACCCTCTATAAATTCCTGATACATGCCGACCTCGATATTGTCAAGGTCTCCGTAGAAGATACGGGCCATAGGAGTAGCCTTTTTAGTATCTATATCGCCGCTGAAAGTGAGAGTCATCAGACCTGCGGGATTGCCGGGAGCGTAATAAGAGAGCATCTTGCCGTTGCCGCTTGTGGGTATATTGACCGAGGAGACAACGCTGATGGGCTGCTCCGCAAGCACGAAGTCTACGGAAGCCACACCGTCGCCGTTCACCTTATTGTCCGGTTTGCCCTTTTCGCACACGCCGTAGACTTCTATATGGAGTGTATCGCCCTTCTTGGCCAGATTGCCCTCATACCAACGCATTACATCGGGAGCAATCTGCATCTCGAGTATCGTACCGCTGCTGGTGATGGAAAGTTCCTGAGTGGCGCCGCCGTTCACGCTCATACGGGCACCGGAAGCCACGACAGGGATATTGAAGGAGAAAGAAACACGGTAATTGGAGCTGATGGAGAAAGCGCCGCCGTAATACTCTCCGCTTTCAGGGTCAGCGGAGGGAGTGGTGCCGAGCAGCTCTACCTTAACGTCTCCGGAAGTGGCGGTGATGGTACCGCCGTTGTATACGAAATCATTGTAGAAGTAAATCACGTCGCCCTTCTTGCACTCGTACTGGCGCATAGGGTTGCCTCCGACATAGTTGAAATCGTACTTCAGCTGGTTTTTGTCAGTATAATCCGTAGAACTGTAAGCGACGAGTTCCGTACCGGTGCAGACAACACGCACGGGACCATCTTCGGGAACAGTAAAGCTGGCGCACACCACGGGCATAGGCTCGCCTTCCACCTTGCCCGGGTATTCTTTGGCCACGCCGTTTTCCAGGGCACCGAGGTCTACCAATTCGCCTTTATCAGCCGCCTGAAGGCCGAATGTGGCTAAAGCCGCGAAACTCATGCACACGGCTACTCTCTTGAAATCTGTGAGTAAAGTTGTAAAATTTTTCATATAGTGATAATGATTTGAATGGTCATAAACAATACCGGACCAAAGCCGACAGCCAGGCTCCGGTGTATGTCGGTGTTAAACAGTCATATTTATTTCGGTATAATCTATCGGTATCAAATTCAAGCATCTGCCAATTGGCAGAAATCGGTAAATATCAGAGGTAACAGCCAGTGATTGATTCACCCCAAAATTGGCGCAAAGTTAATGAATATTTACGTCCTTACGCCTCATTGGCCGTTAAAAAAAGTTAACTTCCCTGTCACGTTCCGCCAACAATAATCAGGGGCCGTCCGGCTTGATTCGGACGGCCCCTGAACAATAGCCGATTATTCCGGTCAGCGCACGGCAATCTTGCAGGTATGACCGTCTACACGTACCATATAGATGCCCGGAGCAAGGCCGGTGAGCGGTGCGCGGGCACCGGAGGCTGCGTAGACCTCGGCGTTGGTGTATGCGCCGTTGATGACTATGTCGCCACCCACGGCATACACTTCCGGACCCTGTGTGCCGAAATTGTCGGACTCCACTTTGTCCACACCGCTGACCTTGTTGTTGACAATCACAACATAAGAGTTGGCCGGGACACTTACTTTGCCTGTGGAGGCGCTGAAAGTGGGGGTGGTGTTGTAGGAGGCGGACACTATGCGGTAGTCCGCATCGTTCTTGGAACTGAAGTATGTGGAGCACTCAAAGGTGCGGTCGCCGCTGACATTGGGATTGAGCGCGAGCAGCATCTCCTTACCCTCGTTGGAACAATACAGGAAACGTCCGTTGGCCCAGTTGTTCTGGTTGAAGTTCATCTGCTTGACAGCTTTCTGCTCAAACAGCTCAGGATTCTGTGTGCGAAGCCATATAAGTTCGGACATATTCTCGTAAAGACCGGCCACGTCGGGGTCATCCAGCGCGCTCCAATTCACTTTCTTGGGGCTTGTGTCGTTGCCGCTGCTGTTTTTGGTGGTC
The DNA here is from genome assembly GCA_900547755.1 of uncultured Bacteroidales bacterium. Lineage (GTDB taxonomy): Bacteria > Bacteroidota > Bacteroidia > Bacteroidales > Muribaculaceae > Lepagella. Next base: position 30,129 of record URIC01000019.1, on the reverse strand, counting down.
TGCTCGTTGCCTATTTCGGAGAACTGCCAAATCATGTGGGCGCCGGGGGAGAGAATCATCTGCGCGTTGGTGGAACCGATGCGGCGCTTGCTCACTGTCTTGTTGCCCTTCACGCCGGCGGAGCCGTAAGCCTGCTGCTTGTAACCCATGCGCTCCTCGTCATGGCTCTCGGCGTAAGAGACGGTGCTTGCCCATGTGCGGGAGTCGCGCTCGGAGTGGAAACGGTTCAGGTTTGAGTCAGTGTCATAGCCCATGGCATACTGGCAGGCGGAGTTGTTGACATTGGCCCAGTTCATCTGGCCGTCGGCGGCCATCTCGTTCTCTTCCTTGGCCTGCGCCAGGTTCTCGTTGATGAAATATGCGTCAGGCTTCACTTCTTTAAGGGCGGAGTGGATACGTGTCATACGGGCCACGCGACTGGAATTATAAGCCTCGGTACCGGACTTGTACGAGTCGTTGTCGCCGAGTCCCTTCACCAGGTCGAAGCGGTAACCGTCTATCTTATACTCCGTGGCCCAGTACTTCACGCAGTCATACCACTGCTGTTCCACCAAGGGGTTGTCCTGTTTCCAGTCATTAAGTACGGAATAGTCGTGCGGTGCTTTGGCGTTATAGAAGGGATTGGAGGCTATGTCATACATCTGATACCAGGGGTGCAGACCGTCGCTCTGGTTGAATACCAGGTCAAGGATTACGGCTATGCCGTTCTGGTGGCAGAGGTCTATGAAACGCTTATAGTCGTCCGGAGTGCCGTAGGCCTTGTCGGGAGCGAAGTAAAAGTTGGTGTTATAGCCCCAGGAATTGTTGCCGTTGAACTCACATATAGGCATCAGCTCTATGGCATTGACACCGAGTTTGACGAGGTAGGGAAGTTTTTCAATGGCCTTGGCCAGAGTGCCGTCGCCGTTGGAAGCTCCCTCTGTGCCGGTAAAGTCCCGCAACAGCAGCTCGTAGATTACCAGGTCCTGCTGACGCGGGCCTTTGAAGTCCTTCACCTTCCAGTCATACTTATTGATATTTTCGTGGTATACAGCCAGCATCGTGGTGCCCGCCTTGTCTGCGGGAAAATCAATAAGGCCGGGGAACACATCCTTGCTGATATATTTGTCGTTATAGGGGTCAAGCACCAGTTTTGCGTACGGGTCTCCCACCTTGCGGGTGCCGTCCACCAGATAGTAATAGTAATATCTGGTGTCGGGGTCAAGCCCGGAAACAGTGGTGAAGAAGTAACGCTGTCCCTCGTAGTCCTGATACTGCATCACATTCTTGTCCAGGATTGCGTAATCGTCCCAACTGGGCACGAGCATCACGGAGGACTTGCCGGGAGCGGCCAGGCAGAAAGTGACCTTGCCGTCGGCACCGCGCACGGCGCCCTGCTTGGGCACACCGCCGGGGTAAGTGCCCGCCACAGAAGCCTCGGGATAGCAGTAAACCTCCTCTACTGTACGGGTCTGGTCGCCACACACGCCCTTGGCCACAACCGTATAGTTGCCGTGAGAAGTAAAAGTGTAGGGCACACTGAGGACAGTCACACCGTCGGCGCTCTTAACCTGAGTGCCATTCACACTGAGGCTGAGAGTGGAAGCCGCTGTGGAGGTGACGGTGAAGTTGACAGTAGTGTGGGAGAGGTCAACGAAGGTTCCGCCCAGGTCAGAGAACAAGTTAATCTGGTAACCCTCCTCCTCCACATCAACGAAGATGTCGGCGTTGCCGGTATCCTTTCCCTCCTTACTGCAATTGGCATTGCGGAACACGAATGCGAGTTTCTGAACCTTCTCATTCTCAGCCACTCCATAGTATGTACGGATGTCACCGATATTGAGTTTCCAGAGGTCGGCAGACACATATTCCAGCTTGTACTTGGCATTATTATCGCCCCAGCTCGGAGCGTGCTTCCAGTCGGAATTGTTAATACTCAGGTTTGTAATCACACCCGTATGGGCATAGACCCCCTCCGAAGCAGAGGTGCCTTGCAAACCTTTGTTACCCAAATCCGCATGGAAATAAATTACGACATTCTTGCTGCTCTCCTGCAAGGGAGAGGGGTCGGATGTCACGACATCGGCCGCCCGCGCACCGAATATGCACGCAAAGGCCATAAACATTAAAGCAATGTAAGAATTCATCAGTTAAGTTAAAGGATAATTAATTATATATTAATACAAACGGAATTGCAAATATAGCAATAAAACGGCTGACAGGCAAATCTTCCGCAGCCGTGCATACGGTTTTGCGTGGATTTGTCCCCTATTCCTGCATCAGGCCATCCTTGATATGGAGTACCTGGTGGCCGATGGAGGCAAGGTCGGGGTCGTGGGTAACAATCACGAAACCCTGACCTATACGCTCATGCAGGTCCTGAAAGAGGCGGCATATCTCGTCCCTGTTTCGGGAATCAAGGCTTCCGGTGGGTTCATCGGCGAAAACTATGTCCGGGTCATTTATCAGCGCACGCGCCACGGCCACCCTCTGCCGCTCGCCTCCGCTCATGGCCGAGGGCTTGTGACGCAGACGGTCCCTGAGACCGAGGAGTTCCAGCAACTCGGCGGCCCGACCGGCGGCCCTGCTGCGCTTTGTCCCCGCTATCAGGGCCGGCAACATCACATTCTCCTGCGCGGTGAACTCGGGCAGCAGCTGATGCGTCTGGAAGATGAATCCTATATGCCGGCCCCTGAAAGAAGAGAGTCTCTTGTCGCGCAGGGCAGTGACATCAATATCGTCATACAGCACCGTGCCAAAGTCCGGAGTGTCCAAGGTACCCATTATCTGAAGCAGTGTGGTCTTGCCGGCTCCGCTGGCTCCGGTTACAGTGACTATGCTCCGGGCCGGGACTGTGAGGCTGATGCCCTTAAGCACTTCCACTTGGCCATAAGACTTGTGTATGTCGCGCAACTCGATATTTTCCATTTATTTCTCTATGAGTTTTCTTATTATATATGAAGCCATATAGATGCCGAAGAGCGACGGGATAGTGGCCAAGGTGCCGTAGGAGGTGCGTTTATTGTCGCGTCCCGTCTCGTACAGCAGCGAATGTGTACGTGGAGCTTCCGGGCTATAGACCACGGGGATAGAGGGCTTGCGGCCAAGGCGTTTGAAAGCGTCCCTCACGGCACGTGCCAGGCCATCCTGACGGGTCTCCCAGAGGTCGGCATATTGCACCTGTGAGGGGTCGAGCCTTCCGCCGGCCCCCATTGAGGAGATAACCCTGATGTGCCTGTCCTTACACCCCGCCAGGAGTGCCACTTTGGGGGCCACAGTGTCTATACAGTCCGCCACAAAGTCATAATCGGGATTCAGAAGCTCATCCACATTTTCAGGGGTCACATATTGGGGGCGAACCTCCACCCTACATTCGGGGTTGATTTCCGCCGCACGCCGACAGAAAGCCTCCACTTTAGGCTCTCCCAGGGTGGAGCGCAGGGCTATGAGCTGACGGTTAAGGTTGCTCGGAGCCACCACATCGGAGTCCACCAAAGTAATATGCCCCACCCCGCTGCGTACCAGCATCTCGGCGACATAGCCGCCCACGCCGCCTACGCCCGCTATAAGCACACGCGCCTGCCGCAGAGCCGCAGCACCCTCCTCGCCTATCAGGCGGAGCGTACGTGAATTCCACACTTCTTCAGTCATACCTGCATCTTTCTGCGCAACCGGGCCACGGGCAGGCCGAGGCGGTCGCGATATTTGGCCACTGTACGGCGGCTCACTTCAAATCCTTTCTCTTTCAACATCGAACACAGGACCTCATCGCTCAACGGATGCCGCTTATCCTCATGTTCCACCAAAGCGCGCAAAGCAGCCTGCACGCTGCGAGCCGAGATACGGTCCCCCTCGCCGCCTCGGTCATATCCCTCGCTGAAGAAGAATCTCAGAGGGATAATTCCGCAGGGTGTGGCCACATACTTGCCGGCGGTGGCACGTGACACAGTGCTGACATCCATATTTATAAGCGCGGCCACATCCTTCAGGGTCATGGGACGGAGGTCGTTCTCGTCGCAACTCAGAAAGTACTCCTTCTGGAGCTTCACTATCGCGGTCATCACCGCGTATAATGTGTCGCGGCGCTGTCGCAGTATGTTGATAAAGTCCCGCGCATCGCCGTAGCGGCTCAGTATGAAGCGGGCGTCTTTCTCCCTGCGGGCCGAGGCATGTTCCTTCATGCGCCTCACCGCCTGCTCGAACCCCTCCTCTACAGCCAATGCCGGTATGCGGCCGGGAAAGCTGACGGTAATGCCGCCTGAATCAGACACATCCACCTGGAAATCCGGCACTACGGCAGCGGCGAGTTCTCCATGACCGGTACCTACGGCAGCTCCCGGCTTGGGATTCAGCGAGAGTATAACGTCCACGGCGGCATCAACACGCGGAGCGGGTATCTTAAGCAGCGTCACGAGCCGCGCGGTGTGTTTGAGCGAGAACTCCTCAAAGCCCTCGCGCACAATGCGCAGAGCGTCATCCCTCTCCTGCGAGGCCGGCAGGCGCACCAACTGAAGCTCAAGGGCTTCCTTAAGATTGGCCGCTCCCACTCCGGCAGGGTCAAGAGACTTCACCAGGTCCAGGGCTTTCCTCATCTCCTCAGGGCTCACTTCTATTCCGGGACCGAAAGCCATATCGTCCGCCATTCCCTGAAGAGAGCGGCGCAGATAACCGTTGGGGTCCAGATTACCTATAATGTATAGAGCCGCCTGACGTACCGGTCCCGGCACCGACCTCTCGCCTATCTGCGTCTCGAGGGTGTCGTAGAGGGTCTCGCTGTCATCGGCCGCCACCGGAGTCCATTCCGGCGCGGGGATATTGTCGAAAACCGGCACATACCGGGGTTCCGGCACACGCTCTTCCACACGCTCCAGAGCCGGATTGTCGTCCAGCTCACGCTCCACCGCCGCCTCCACCTCCTGCTCGTTCATCTCCAGCAGGCGCACATAGCGCACCTGCTGCGAGGTCAGTCGCTGCTGGAGTCGCTGATTCTGTATCTGCTGTAATTCCTGGGCCATAGGAGAGGCTGATTTTTCCGCGAAGATACGATTTTTTCAACACCGCAGCAATTTTTCGGACTAAAATTTCCTCAAATAAGAAAAATCAATTAATTTTGCACCTTGAAATCAAACAGAATAATTAAACAAGTAACACCTCTTTTTTGCAGAAAATGGCAAACAATGATATAAAGAACCAAAAGGGTTCCGCCAATGAGCAGACAGGCATCGAGAGCATGAACGAGTCGCTGACATCTTTCAGCGTCAAGGTAGAAAAAAACAAGAAACCGATTCTCTACGCCGTGGCTATAATCCTGGCTGTGGTCCTGGCAGGTTTCGGCTGGTATTTCTACAACAGACACCAGAACAACAAATCCGCACAGGTATTCTCCGCCAAGATGGTGGAGGCCGTGAACGAGGCTCAGAAACAGGCTCAGACCAGCTCCAGCCCCGATTCCATCTACAACGCCGTCATGGCCAAGAAGATGCAGGAAGCCGCACAGGCCGAGAGCGGCAAAATCGGCGCCACACTGGCCAACCTGCAACTCGCCGCCATATACTATGAGCAGGGCAAGGCCAAAGAGGCTCTCGCCGCTTTGGACGCCACCGACATAGACGAACCGATAATGAAGATGAACGCCGACCTGCTCAAAGGGGACTGCGACGTCGCCCTCAACAAGGCCAACGACGCGCTGAACATCTACAACGCCGTCTACGAGGAGGCCAAGGAGAAGAATCCCGAGATTGCGACCCGCGCGCTGATGAAGAAAGCGAGCGTCCTGGACTCCCAGAAGAAATATGGCGATGCCCTGGCGGTGTATCAGCTGATTCAGAAGGACTATCCCCAGTACGCACAGGTCGACATCGACGCCTATGTAGAGCGTGAAAGCGCCCGCGCAGGCAAGTAAACACCGGGACAGACCCGCCAACTCTCCTCTCATAAAACACGGACGACAAGACCGACCGATGAGGTCTGAAACGCTATATATGGGCTGCATCATTCAATATTTTGATGCAGCCCATTTCTCAACCTTCCGCGCCCTCTCTGCATCTCTTTTTGCGGCGGATTGGGATTTTTTTGCTAACTTTGCATACTTTATCGTCGGACGACGGAGGTTCCCCCTCCACGACAGGACCAACACAAGCGACAGATGATTTACCCACTGATATTCATAGCCGTACTCGTCTACGCCGTCTGGCGAGGATGGAACAAGGGTATGATTCACCAGGTGGCATCATTGCTCGGACTCTCTTTCGGCTTCGTAGCCGCACGCCTGTTCGTCGACCATATCGCCGGATTGATAGACCCGCATTTCCCCTCTCCGGACCATTTCGGCGCAGAACCTTTCGGCGGGATGATGCGCGGCTACACCCTCTCGTTGGCGAGCGCCGCATTAGTCTTTACAGCTGTATACTGGGTGTTCAGACTACTCGGACTGGTACTGGAGAGCGCCATGCAGCTGATACACACCGGCGCGGTAAACTCCATAATAGGCGCGGCTTTCTGCGCCTGCAAGTGGACGGTAATCCTGAGCGTGGTCTTCAACCTCTGGCTCGCCTTCAAGCCGGACTGCGGACTCTTGAAGTACTGCGACGCCGGCGACGGCAATGTGGTGGAACTGGTGATGCAGGTGGCTCCGGCACTCTTCGGCACCGAGTCTCCGGACGACCTGGAACACTACCGCCGTCTGGAACAGGGCAAACAGCTGGGCCTGGATTGACGTTATTATATCACATGACCATATAAGACAAGAAAAACCATAAAAACAGATATGAGCGAATATATGCTGAAGGTAAAAGACCTGCACGCAGGCACTGCCGGAAAGGAAATACTCAAAGGTATAAATCTCGAAGTGAAACCGGGCGAGGTACACGCGATTATGGGACCCAACGGCTCCGGTAAGAGTACACTCTCTATGGTGCTGTCCGGAAACCCAGCTTACACCGTGACACGTGGCTCCGCCGAGTTCATGGGCAGGGACCTGCTCGAACTCCCGCCAGAGACTCGCTCACACCTCGGCCTCTTCCTCGGCTTCCAGTACCCCGTGGAAATACCCGGTGTCAGCATGGTCAACTTCATGCGCGCCGCCATCAACGAGAAACGCAAATTCCTGGGGCTGCCCCCGATGAGCGCCACAGACTTCCTGCGCCTGACCCGCGAGAAACGCGCCGTGGTGGAGCTGGACAGCAAGCTCGCCTCACGCTCTGTGAACGAGGGCTTCTCCGGCGGCGAAAAGAAGCGTAACGAAATTTTCCAGATGGCAATGCTTGAACCCAAGCTCTCCATTCTGGACGAGACAGACTCCGGCCTTGACGTGGATGCCCTGCGCATTGTGGCCGACGGAGTGAACACTCTCAAGAGCCAGGACAACGCCACTATAGTCATAACACACTATCAGCGTCTGCTCGACTACCTGAAGCCGAGCATAATCCATATCCTGTACAAGGGACGCATCATCCGTACCGAAGGACCCGAACTGGCTCATTTCATAGAGAAAAACGGCTTCGACCCCATCATACGCCAGGCCGAGGCAGACGGACTCTTAGACTGACGACCCTCCCATGAACGCAATCACACAATACATTGACCTGTATAAACAGGCGCATCCCCGGATAGAAGCCGGCTCGGCGCCCCTGCTGGGCTCCCTGCGGCACGAAGCCTTGCGTGTGCTGGAATCCTCCCCTCTGCCCGAAGCCGGCAGCGAGAACTTCGAGCATACGGACCTCGAGGCCATACTGGCCCCGGACTTCGGCCTCAACATAGACAGACGCCCGCTCGGCATAAACCCGGCGGACACGTTCTCATGCCATGTCCCCAACATGAGCACCGCACTGTTCTTCCTGGCCGGCGACTCTTTCGCGGCAACCCCTATCTCCCGCAACAACCTCCCGCAGGGGGTGACGGTAACATCCCTGCGGCACGCGGCACTCACCAATCCCGGACTGCTGGAGCCTTACTACGGCAAGATAGCCGACATCACCAATCCGCTCGTGGCCCTCAACTCCCTGCTGGCACAGGACGGCCTGTTCCTCTACGTGCCGAAAGGCGTGAAAGTGGAACGCCCCATACAGCTTGTCAATATGTTGCAGGGAGCCGTGCCCATGATGGCCGTGCGCCGTCTGCTCATTGTCCTGGAGGAGGATGCCGAAGCCTGTCTGCTCTGCTGCGACCACACTCAGAACAGTGAGCTGAAGTTCCTGAACCTCCAGACCGTAGAAATCCATTGCGGTCCACGTGCGCGTTTCGATATGTACGAACTGGAGGAAAGCTCGCGCTTGACCTCGCGCCTCAGTTCCCTGTATCTGGATATTGACCGGGGAGCCAACGTGCTGCTGGACGGCATCACCCTCTACAACGGCGTCACACGCAACGAGTATCACGCCCGTTTCCTGGACCGGGACGCCGAACTGCAGATACTCGGAATGGGCATAGAGGATGCCGACAGAAGATTGGACAATTACAGTCTGGTGCGCCACGACTGTCCGCACTGCTCCAGCAATCAGCTCTTCAAGTATGTGGTGGACGACCGGGCGGTGGGCGCCTTCACGGGGCGGGTATATGTGGCTCCGGGCGCCGTCAAGACCGAAGCCCTGCAAGCCAACCGCAACCTGGTGGCTTCTCCGCAAGCACGTATGTTCAGCAAGCCCCAGCTGGAGATTTACGCCGACGACGTGAAATGCTCCCACGGCACCGCCATCGGACAGCTGGACCCCATGCAGATATTCTATATGCGCACACGCGGTCTGAGCGAGGCCGTCGCCAAGACACTGCTGCGCCAGGCTTTCATGGCCGATGTGATTGCGCCTGTTCGTCTCGAGCGTCTGCGTGACCGCCTGCGACACCTTGTGGACCTTCGCCTCTCCGACGGCTACGAATCCGCCAACTGCAGCTCCTGCGCTTCCGCCGCAGACGACTGCTCCGTACTAATGGACTGACCTATGGACTTCGACGTTAAACATTTACGGGAACAGTTCCCCATACTCAACCGCCAGGTGCAGGGCAAGCCGCTCGTCTACCTCGACAACGGCGCCACTTCACAGACCCCGGACTGTGTGGTCCGCTCAATCATAGACGGATACACCCGCACCAAAGCCAATGTACACAGAGGGGTCCACACGCTCTCTCAGGAAGCCACAGACCTGCAGGAGGCTACCCGCCGACAGGTACGCGACTATATAAACGCGGCTTCCGAACAGGAAGTGATTTTCACCCGTGGCACTACCGAGGCCATAAACCTCGTGGCCGCCAGTTTCGGACAGTCCTTCCCCCGTGGCGGCGAAATCATACTCACCGTCATGGAGCATCACGCCAACATCGTGCCCTGGCAACTGCTCGCCGACCGACAGGGACTGACCATACGGGTAGTGGATATTACCGACGAAGGGACGCTTCGCCAGGACCTGTACCGAGACCTCTTCAACGAGCGCACATGTATGGCGGCCTTCTGCCACGTCAGCAATGTACTCGGCACCGTCAATCCGGTCCGCGAAATGATACGCATGGCCCATTCGCACGGTGTCCCGGTCCTTGTGGACGGCGCTCAGGCCGCTCCTCACATGAGAATCGACGTCAGGGACCTGGACTGCGACTTCTATGTATTCTCCTCCCACAAGATGTACGGACCCTGCGGAGTGGGTGTGCTGTATGGCCGCAAAAGCCTGCTCGAGGCGATGCCACCTTACCAAGGCGGCGGCGAGATGATAGGACACGTCAGCTTCGAGGGCACCACATTCGCGGAACTCCCCTACAAATTCGAGGCCGGCACTCCCGACTTCGTGGATATCGCCGCCTTCTCCTCCGCACTTGATTTCATTGACCGCACAGGGATGGAACGTATGGCCGCCTACGAACATGAGCTGTTTGACTATGCCATGTCGCGCATGCATAGCGAAATACCCGCCCTTCGCCTCATAGGCACCGCTCCGGGTAAGGAACCTGTCATCAGCTTCCTTATCGGCGACGCTCACCCATACGACATAGGCATGCTCCTGGACAAGCAGGGTGTGGCCGTACGTACCGGACACCACTGCGCCCAGCCTCTCATGGAGCGTTTCGGCATCCCGGGCACAGTCAGGGCCACATTGGCCGCATACAATACCCGCGAGGAGATAGACTCTTTCATCAAGGCACTGAAAAGAGCTGCCGCCATCTGCGGCTACGATGCCTGAGACAATGTCACAGGTCGGCTTGTTGAAACGCGCTCTCCGGTTTGTTTTCGGGAAAGACCTGTGGGTCTCTCCTCTTGGCGCCATGGCCCTCACCGCCTTCGCCCTGCAGCTTTGGTTCGTGGTCGACTGGTGCTACGGCACCACTTTCAGGCCCATGAGCGACTGGATGCTCTGGGCCTGCAATACAGTCATGGCCTTGCTCCTCACCCTACCCTACGCCCTATGGCGAAGGACCGCTTTCGGCTTTGTATTCCTCTCCGGGGCCGCTCTGCTGCTCGAAGCCAATCTGATGTACTACCGCACTTACCTCCAGGCCATTCCGCCGGACAGCTATCTGCTGGTCGGCAATCTGGGGGACTTCACGTCATCCATCGCCGACTCCCTCCGCTGGCCCGACATCGGCTTTCCGGTCATAATCGCAGCCGGAGGTCTGCTGGTGTGCCGGACGCGTCGCAGAACCCCTCTTAAAGCATCCCGTATACGAGGGCGATACTGCACCGCCACCGCGCTCGCCGCCCTCATCTGCGCTCTCGGCATTTCGCTGCGCGGCGGTTTCTACAAAGCATACGACTCTCTCATACAGAGCTGCTATTACTTCACCGCAGGTGTGCCGACATACTCTGTGGCCGGCCACATAGCCTACAGCCTGATAGACGATTACAAAGCCGACAGGTCATGGCCGCCGCAGCGCATACAGTCATGGCTCCAAGCCCACGATTCACACGTGACCGAGGGCACCGGCAGCACCCGCCGCAGCCTGGTCCTCATCGTCTGCGAAAGCCTGGAGTCCTGGCCCATCGGAGCGGAAATCGACGGCAGACAGATAACCCCGTACATAAACAGTCTCGTGGCCGACTCCACCACCCTCTTTGTCCCCGACGTCATCACCCAGGTTGGCTCCGGCCGCTCCATAGACTGTCAGCTGCTCGTCTTGACCGGACTCATGCCCATGCGCGGCAGCGTCTTCAGCATGAAGTACCCCAACGCCGAATACCCCTCTCTGGCAAAAGCATTCTCCCGGAAATACCCCGGAGCAGCCACTGCCATATACACTGCCGACAAGCCCATAACATGGAACCAGCAGGCCGTGGCCCGCTCTTTCGGTTTCGGCAAGATGGACGACCGTAGCACCTGGACCATGGACGAAATGATAGGAAACCCAGCCAAACTCAGCGACGGCTCTTTCCTCAGGCAGAGCGCCTCCAAGCTGAAACGCGAATGGGCTGTCGGCACCCCGCGCCTATCCGTTTTCATCACTTACTCCGGCCACAACCCCTTCGTGCTTCCGGACAACCTGCGCGACCCGGACTTCAGGCTCCCGGACCTGCCGCAGCGACTCTCCGACTACATGACGATGGTCCACTACACAGACTCGCAGCTTCATGCCCTTACAGATTATCTGCGCGGCCGCCCGGACTATCCCGACATGCTGATAGTCATCGTGGGCGACCATGAGGGCCTCGGCAACGACCGCGCCGCCTTTCACCGCGCCGCCCCTATTGTCTCCCCACAGCGGGCCACCCCCTTAATCATACTGAACTCACCCACTCCCGGCCATATAGCCGATATAGCCGGACAAGTAGACATCTACCCCACTCTGCTCACCCTTCTCGGTCTTGAAGATTACACCTGGCACGGCCTGGGTGTAAACCTCCTGTCTCCGGCACACCCTGCGGCGGCTCTCGGAAGCGGCGACGAAGGCATTGTCCGCACCCCCGGCAAAAGCATCGCCCCCTACACACAGAATCGTCTCCGACAGGCACCCGACATCTCTGACGCCCTGATACGCAAAAACTTTTCCGTCCTTTGATTCTCAAGATATTCCCAATCCTGCTCTCCTCACCCCAAAAATTTCTTTTTTCAATAAAGTCACAGATGACAGAGACCTGCGAGACGGGTCAACCAACTGAAATACGTTTTCCCGAGTACAACAAAGGCCCTGTCACACGGAATAAAGTGATACAGGGCCTTGATTATAGGTAGAGTACCGCGCTACAGCGGCTAAGTCATCCGACAAATTTCATAATCGGGGCTAAAGCTACAATTTATCCATGACGTAGTCGTCAACGGTCACATCAAACTCTATCTTGTCAAGGACATCAGGATTATTGATTTCAATGTTGTAGACGTAGGCATGACCGGGAAGATAAGCCTTGACATTGTCGGAAGTGACAGGAAAGACTATACGTCCTGTCTTTGTATGGGGGACGAGCATATAGTCCGGAGTCTGGGTGTTAGGCCAAAGGACAGCACCGGTAGCGGTATCGTAGATTATACAGTCAACCTCAATATAGTTGCCGCTGTAACCCGCCTCCGAAAGCTGTACATCGCGCAGGGGCTGGGGAATGATAAAATCGCTGTTGAGATTATCGAGAGTATAGTCGGTGGGCTGAGGAGTAAGCGACACTTCATCTCCATGGTCAATCACAGCATAGGTAATAAAGTTTGCCGGCGATTTAAGATTACTCCAGGAACCTACGACATCGGGAGCAGAAGCAAGCGTAGAAGCCTGTGGGAAAGTAAAACTGCCCTGACGATATATATTGGAGATGGTGATGTAGCTGACTTCGACTCTGATACGGGTATTCGATGAACTCAGCAGAATATTCACCTTCGAGAGGGCATGCCGGAAATTAAGAGAGACCGGTGCTGCTTGTTGTGACACATCCTTCTGAACAGCATAGAGCAAATCGACATTACCTTCGTTCAGATACCCGGGGATACTGCTTCCATCATTGCCCGAAATTGAAGCCGAAGTATTAATTTCAGGACTGTAAGCATAGAAGCTGACCGGATTGACGGGCCAGTAGGCTTGCGGAGAATATGTCCACATACCGCCTTCTCGAGTGACCTTGGCGCCATCGATGAGAACATTCCCCTCGGTAAAGGCGTACACAATAAAATCCTTGATTGTAGCCGTGGTCGTTGACGAGCCACGGGTGACCGCACCTGGAACAGTAGCGCTCAGGGAAATGATATTGTCGGCTGCTGGATTCGTCACGTCTTCCTTGTCGGAACAAGCAGAAAAAGCAATAACGAAACAGACTAAGCCCGGCAGTAAAAATCTTGTACTCATAATATATTCGGTTTTTTGGCAATTATATATGCCATTTCAAATTTCTTGAACATTACTTTATGATGTTAACATTCCTCACGATTTTATGTTCACGATTTCTGTAATCCAACCATCTACATTTACATCAAACCCGGAGGTGCCACCGGAGTCCGGCACATCGATAGTCAAATCCCTTACAACGATTTCCACATTCATAGGGTCGGATGCCTCCCTGACCTGGGTGGTGACATCAAATTTATAACAAAACCGACGACCGTCAGTCAGCACGACAAACAGGTTGAGCACATTGGGGGCAGTCGGTGCTAAAGGGAGGCCAAAAGTGTAGAACGAAGAGCCAATCGTGGAACTGTCAGACGAGGATGCTTTGAGCGACAGAGTAGAAGGATAAGAGCCTTTCTGTCCGGAAGCAAGCATAATCGAACCTGCCATGCCGGTCAATGCCGCGCTCATCGATTTGACACCGGAAAGATTCTTTACGTCCTCTATGCGGTAAACATACCGGGCTGTCAAAGGAAACTCGTAAGATTTTAAAATGAAGTAGGTAGAAAAGACACTGACTTCTCCTGACTGCGTAGAAGCCGAGTATATATAACTCAGACCGTCATAGCCGAGGCTGAAACCGTAATAGGAAGAGCCCCACATCATCTCAGGACAAGCCACTACCCTCTCCTCACCGCCGGGTGCCGCCCCATTGCCGCGTAAGGACAATGGAATGTTTCCGAGCAAGTCCGCCTCTACAGTATACGCCTCATACGTACCATAAGAATTTTCTCCACGAAAAAGGACGCTGGAGGTGTCATCATTAAAACTCAGGAAAGAATAATTACCGGGCGACATCATAACCTTACCGGAAGCGCAACCCGGCAAATCGAAACGCCATACCGGACTTCCGTCAGATGGAAAAAACAGGTAAGCCATACCTTCGGGAAGATTTTGGAGCGACCCCGAAGGTATGCCCGGACCATCGGCGGGAAATTCAGGAACTATAGTAAATTCCATCTTTTCCGGGCATATAGGCGAATCTTCGAAAATACAAGACGTCAGTCCGCACACAACCGCGAGCAGCAAAACAATTGAGCATATAATACTGACGTAATGTTTCATTACAACAGAGACTCTTTAAAGACAGAACTTCTGTTTTATAACACGACATTTTCGGCATTTGTTCTTAAGCGCCACCCGCTCCGACACGATACTTTGTCTTTTCAAAGAAACTGCCCTATAATGTCCCATAATACAAAGATATTTACATAAACGACCTTTCGCGGGGACTGAAAGAAATGATTCATATTGTCTATGATATTTATTTCGCGTTAAATTCAAACGCTCTCCTGGAACACCACGGAAAGGACGGCAATCGCGGCCACCTTGTTTTTTTATGATGCCGGTGTAAAAAAATTCCGGATTTTTTTCTAATTTTGCAAAAACGATTAAACGATAAATATATGAAACACTTCTTACTCTTTTCAGCATCTGCTGTATTGACGGTCTCCGGCGCTCTCGCCGCCACCGATGGGCCCAAGTCATACCCCAACCTCTACATAGGCTCCGTCTCCCCGGACGGCAGATACATAGAAAGCACCATCGACGGCACAATGACAATCGTGGACCGCGACACAGACAAGGAATACACCTACCAGAGCAACCTAAACAACGCTCAGATTTACTACTCCGCCGGCGACGGCAACTGCTGGTCCGCCAACGGAATATTGGTGGGAAACACCGAAGTGAACGGAGGTGGCGCATACTGGCAGAACGGCGAATGGTTCATCCTCCCCAACCCCGACAACCGCAACGTGTACCCCAAAGGCATCAACCCTGACGGAACAGTAATCTGCGCCACAGCCACAATAGTCAGCTCCGACAATGCACCCGCAGGGTACAACGACGTGCCTCTGGTATGGACCCTCGGCACCGACGGCAAATGGAGCGTCCCCACAGTACTGCCTTATCCCGACAAGGACTTCACGGGCCGTACGCCTCAGGCCGTCTTCCCCATCGTAATCTCCGACGACGGCAAGACCATCGCGGCTCAGCTCATAGACTACTCCGGCACAATGCCCGCGCCCATGCTCTACACTCAGGACGACAAGGGCGAATGGAGCTACAGATACGTAGGCCAGGACCTCATCAATCCGGATAAACTCACATTCCCCGAATGGGAAGAAGACGCTCCCGTCGCTCCACAGCCCGAAGACTTCATCTCCGACCCCGAGAAGAAAGCCGAATGGCAAAGGCTCTACGACGCCTGGGTGGACGATATGCAATCCAACCCATACCCTGATGCCGAAGACTACATGAGCGTTGAAGACGCCGAGAAATACAACGCCGCAGTGGCTGAATACAACGAGAAAGCCACTGCTTACAACGACATGCTAATCAACTTCCTGACGACATTCTCCGAAGTACAGGACAAATCCCTCTTCTTCCCCATCAACCAGGTCTATATGGACGGAGAAGCCAAATGGATAGCGCTGAGCGGAACACACGCCACATTCTCCAACCCCGACGACCCCACTGAATTAATCGAAATCACCTCTCCCGTAGTCATCAACCTGGCCGACGACTCCACCGAGACATACAGCGTCCCCGACATCAAGAACATATCGGTCAGCGCCATCGCACAGGACGGCTCGCTGCTCGCATTCACCGGCGAAGCCAACTCCACGGCATACATCAAACGCCCCGGCTCAGACTGGCGGAACCTCTACGACTGGCTCGTAGACAACACTCCCGAATCATCCCACGACTGGCTCAAGGCCAACCTGTTGCACACATACTCATACACAGACTACCTGACCGGCGACTCATACAACTACGTAGACGAACCAATGATGGAACTCTGCACATGCACTCCCGACCTCGGCGTCATCACAATACGCGCCACAAACATCTGGGACCTCGATAACGACCCCAACGACTACTACGGATACGTAATCCCCACCAACGCTAAAATAACAGGCATAAGCGCACCCGCATCCGAAGGCACACTCACACTGACAGCACGGACAGGCGGTGTAATCGAAACAAACCGCACTGCCGACATCGACGTCTACGACATGCAAGGACGCCACGTATTCAACGCCACAAACGCAAACGGACGCATCCACACAGGACTTACACCCGGCATCTACACCATAAAAGCCCAGACAGCCACCCAGACCAAAGTCCTGAAAGCACGCTTCTGACACCCACTCCCCAAAAAGACATAAAATGAAAAAAATACTGACAGCAGCCTGCGCGGCACTCCTGCTTACATCATGCGCCGGACACTCCGACGCAGACAAAGAGCAAATAAGCCAAGGCCGCGAACAAGCCAAAGAAATGCTCGAAGCCACCAGGCAGCCCCGACCCCAAAAGCAGGAAACGACCCCGCAAATCCAACCGAAACAGCAAGAAGCCCAGCCGGACACAATAAGCTGACCCGGCGGCCAACGACCCCAGAGACCCCGCCTTCCGACCGGTTTTATCGGAAAGCGGGGTTTATTGCGTCCACCCCCCGAAACCGCCAATCACACAAACGATTACCCCGACCAAAAACAAAAAACAGACCGACAAACACAAAACCGCCTCAAAAAACAAACAAAAAAATTTGCACGGTTCAAAAAAAACCGGTAACTTTGCAGCGCAAAACTCGCAAAAAAGCAAGAGAGCGACTCCCAAAGCGAGGAAAGCGACAAGCCCAGGTGGCGGAATGGTAGACGCGCTCGTTTCAGGTGCGAGTGCTGAGAGGCGTGCAGGTTCGAGTCCTGTTCTGGGCACCCTAAGAAATCGCAAGTAGTTAATTCTCAACTACTTGTGATTTCTATTTTTTCAGCCCGTGTCAACCGCCCCCGCCGCAAACCCTCAATTCAACCGAATTTGAATTCTTAAACTCTCTTTAACCCAACGCATATATCAGGAAATAAGGAAGACCCCGGACCTTGTGCAATACTGTCACCATAAGATGAAGCATACGCGTCATCAGGCATCTCAGTACAGGACAGAGAGAAAACCCATGATTCCGGACAGGATCTCGATACACGAGCGCCCCGAGGCAGACGGCACACGCTTCGAAGACTGGGAGATGGGCCTCATCATTGGCGCACAGCAGAAAAGCGCCGTGCTCACCATTGTGGAGAGAAGCAAGAACATGTTGCTTCAGACCAAGTTGCCGTCAAAGCGTCCTGAAGATGTCGAAAAGGCTGTCATACGACTGCTGCTCCCATACAAAAAGCATATCCACACAATCACAACCGACAATGGCCTGGAGTTCCGCAACCACAAGGCCATATGCAAGGCTTTGGACACCACAGTATATTTCGCAAATCCATATTGCTCCGGCCAAAAGGGAGCTGTCGAGAACATGAACAAAATCGTGAGGGAATTCTATCCTAAAGGTACGGATTTCAGAGAGGTATCACAGAAAGAACTTGACAGGGTACAATACCTCATCAACGATAGACCACGAAAGAAACTTGGCTTTGCCACTCCTAAAAAAGTTCTTCAATAGAATTGCTTAATTTTGCACTTGCCTGTTGACTCTACAGTCTGACCTCGGAACAAATTGGACTCCAGACCGAAATGACAAATATATCAGTCAATTCCTGAGTGAAACGCTTCGAATCCTAAAGAATCAAAGGACTGGCGATACGTCCCGGCCAAGGACGGAAGCCGATTATAGATTGCTCGGACGAAGAGACTGTACGCAAAGACATAGAAAACTCTAAACAAGGTGTTGTGGCGTACCATTACCCGCTTGTCTCTTAGCCTGCTCCTCTGCTTTGATTCGGTTCGCAAATTCCTGAATCTTATTACAAATCCACATGGAAGCAGTCGTGCCATCGGAGTAATCTGCTTCCGCAAACATATCTATACGGCCGTCCTCTCTGAGACGTTCAACTTGCTCGAATGCCTTTTTATCTCCGGATGGATATATCGCAAAAGTTGCTCCGCCTCGCCCTTTTACAACAGAGAATGCAGGGACATCGCTTGGTCCATCTGCGATATAAATCATATTTCTAAAATCAACTCGACGTTGGGCATCCGTTAGTTTGCTATTGACGGTTATATCCTTAATTTCACCGATTCCCTTGTTTATTTCAAAAAGAGCTCTCGTCTTGGATGTATTGTCAATCGTATAACCGATTTCACTTATAACAAAATCTCCATCTTCATTCTTGTCTTGAATTAATTCGCCTCCCCAAATATTCTTGACAAATTCCATTATAGATGTACCCCGAATAACTTCAGCAAAACCTGTGCTAACAATATAATGTTCAACACGAATGTTGTATTCCTTGCATACCGGATCCGATTCAAGGAGAGCCTTGGTTGTTCGGAATATATCGGGAATGCCGGCGTAGAAATTTTGTTGCGCACCGTACCCTCTTAGCTTCTCATTACTGAGTTTGGGGAATTTTCCCTCTCGGACATAGCGAATGAATTGATTCAGGTAGATTGTGTCCCTGTTTACTTTTACTTTCTGTTCGTTCCAGTATTTATCAGGGAGAGCATTAACCTCCTTCCAAAATTCACCTGCATTGACTCCATACTCATTGAAAATTGGGTCTTGCATATAGCCGTTCACTAAGGTCTTATCAAAGTCCCAAATTATTGCTATTACATTTTGCATGCTTGAAATGATTTATTCGTTAAATCCTATGGATTGGTCATCAATAGCGTGGATGATTTCGAGTTTGAGGGATTCTGAATAATCCTCGTTTGCCATGAAGCAGGTGATGATGCGTTGGAGTAGGTCTTTGTCAATGCGGCCGGCGGCGACATGATAGATGATTGCTTCCATGCACTGCATGAAGCTATACGCTTGCCAGTAGTAGCCGTTATGAACGAGGAACCAGACACCTATGGTCAATGCTACTCGCTTATTGGAATCCTCAAAATAATGTCCGGTGCATAAGCCGAACACCAGATAGGTCAGTTTCTCAACGAATGTCGGATAGTACAGGTCATTTTGTACGAAGTCAAGCACTTTTCGTATGCCTCCTTCGTCTTTCACGCCCTGCAAACCGCCACCGCTGGCGGCGACAGTCTTACGATAAACCTCTAACGCACCATCGTAGTCGATATATTTCAGTTCCTCACTCATCGTCATCGGCTTGTTTTAGGCGTTTGAGAACTTCACGATTGGCTTCAAGGATATTATCAAAGTCAATTGAAGCTTCGCCTATAAACTTATCGAACTCATCGGGAGTAACCGCACGAAGGTATTCGGCGAGATTTCCATGCCATGCATCGCGAAATGCGACATCGCGGGATGCCATTTTGGACCTCGCATCATTGATAAACGGTTCCATCATCGGTGCTGCAGCCAATTCGTCAATGATTGCTTTTACTTCCTCTATAGAAAGCGGCTTATTGCCGTTCTTGGAGTACATTTTCTCAATCTGATGGGCCACGCCATTCTCAAATGAGGATATGCAAAGTAATACCTCCGCATAGAGCGTGTGACGGACATTCTCCTCGTTCTGCAGACGGAGGACAATACGATATTCCTTGGCATTTTCTCGGAATACAGCCTTATATATCAAGTCGGTTATCTGCTCGTACTTGTAGGTCGGTATTCCATCTACATACTTGCCTACTACTTGAGTGAAGTTCTTGCGGTAGTTTTCGCTCTTTATTGCGGTAGGAAGATAGTTGCGGTCTCTCCAGTTGATATACTTAGTGCCACCTCCGGCGCGTCCGTTAATAGTGGCAATGACAATATCAAGTATTCGTGTGCGAAGCTGCTTGGCTCTCTCACTTTCAGTCAGAAGCATCCCTATGTTCAGAAATGCCCGGAATGAGAATACTCCTAACTGACGAGTAAACTTAGGGACATTAATGTCCCCAACAAAATGTAACTTCAGTTCTTTAAGCGAGTTACCCTCACTTAAAAAGTAACCGTTTGCTCGAAGTTCATCACCATGTTCCTGAACGTAACGCTTAATGGTTCTCTCATCCACCCCATAGAAATCCGCCACCATTTTAGTAGTGAAAAGAAGTCGGTCGTGGAAGCGCAGACCATTGACATCCAAGTTCTCTTGGATGGCTTGAAGGGCATAATTGTTGTTAAGCACGTTCTGCCGTTCGATATTTGATACTGTCAAGTCGTTCATAACACAAAGTTAGCACTTTTATTTTGATTTACAGCTATGTGCATATAGTTTTGCATATCTATTAGACGGAAATATCCGGTAGGGAGTCGATGGCTTCGCGTTTGAGGGTGTCGACGGCGCGGGTGTATTTCTCGGTGTGCTTGAGTCCGGCGTGACCGAGGAGCGATGCGACGGTTTTGATGTTGGCTCCGTTGTTGAGCAGATTGACGGCGAACGAATGTCGGGCGCAGTGCCATGTGATGTGTTTCTCGATTCCGGCACGGGCTGTCCAGTGCCGCAATGCCTTCAGACACATGGTGTGAGAAGGTAAGGGAAAGATGAGCTGATTCTTGTCACCATTCTCCGGCTCACCCATGAGTTTTAGGCGGGTATCGCTTAACGGCATGTTGACCCAACTTGCCGAACTGTGTCCGGCAGTCTTCGCCTGATTGAATCAAAGAAGCCGATTGGAGAAATCGACCTGCGCGAAAGTCAAATCCTTGATATCACAGAACCGCAGTCCGGCATAGATACCTCGGTTTCTTGTCAAAATGGGCGTGGAGATTATTGGAAACGGTTCAGATGCACTCTGCCGGGATGCCACTTGTCCATAGGGACGTGTTCCTTTTCCGGAAAGCCGATGGGAATAAGGTTGAACGGAATCAGATTATCCGGCAGATCGAGTATTTTCCTGACCGGAGCTATTCTTTCTTCGTGAGGATAGATGCAGGTCCAGACTCCGCCGAGACCTATGGCATGGGCGGAGAGAAGAATGTTCTCCGATGCCGCCGACAGGTCTTGCTCCCACAGGACTTCGTCCACGCCTTCAAGGAACCGCTCTTTATTGCCGCAGACAATGATTGCCACCGGTGCGTGTGCCGTCATTTTCGCGTATGGGAGTGCGTCGGCAAGCCGAGACAGTGTATCTTGCTCATCAACCACGACAAACTCCCACGGCTGTTTGTTTACACCGCTTGGCGCGCTCATGGCGGCGTGCAGAATGGCCGACACATGCTCGGAGCCGACTGGCTCGTCGGCGTAGACTCTAACGCTGACGCGACTGAGGATGCTCATATACGCATCATTATCCTTGAATTGCTTCGGGATTGAATTGTTGATTTCCATTATTACAGTGTGTTTTTATGTTACGTTTGAAACTTGAAAAGCCTGCAGTCAATACCTTTGGCCGGCGAGCGGCGATTTCGCATCAGGACAATAATACTCACTCATCCGGTCCGTAAAGGAGTATTTCAATATTCTTTATTGCAATGTCGATGAAGCACAAGCGGACCTGGCTCTCCTTAAGAATCGTTGCTTTATATTGTAAAACATATTCCCCTGATAATTTGTTGATGCGAATCCGCATTACCACAGTTCCGGAAACATATAGAGCAGATGTCAAAGTCTGAAGTTGCTTTAGATGTCGAAGTATATCACTCCGGATATGGAAGCCAGTGCCGACTCGCAGCCCGACAAGTGGTTTGATGCCTCTTCAGGCTTCCGTCCTTCAAGTCATTGGTATGTGGAATATGAAATGATTGATAGTTAAATATGGCACTTGTATGGATAACAATCATAGGGTGTGCGCTCTACCGTAACCGTGAACCGATTATTTCCTTCTTCAGAGATATTTTTCCATCGCGGCAAGTGATATATATAGATGTCTTTGAGTCTCTATATCAATAAATATCAGTAATTTTGTCAATCATATAACAATCTACTTATGTATAATGCAGTTGTAGCGATTCCTCCCGGTGAGACACAAATCTCTCCGATGAGACTGTTCTCATTCCATCCCTCGGAGAGAAGTCTGAAAGAAACGGATTGTAACGGATTTCCGTTATACAGATACGATAATATAGGGACTCTGGTTATTCCCGAATCAATAAGCATTCCCCATAATGCCGAAGGTTTGAGCCCGTTTGCCTCTCACGAACAATATCCCTTCGTCTGTAACAATCCTGTGAAAAGCAGAAAAATACATATTGATTATATTGAAAACCATTCGCCTCATCTTGCAATAGAAGAGGGAGTGCTCTATTCGTCTGACAAAAGCAGACTTATATTCTGTTATGACGATAAGACTTCATTTGTCATACCGCGTTCCGTGACTACAATCGAGCCCTTTGCTTTCTGTCAGCAGCGGAACCTTCGTGAAATATCGCTACATGAGGGGATTGTATCAATCGGAGAATCATCCTTTATGGGTTGTGATTCTTTGGAAGAGATTGTTCTTCCTCCAAAGATTACCGATATACCATACGCTTGTTTTGACGGTTGCGAATCATTATCTGACGTGCAACTTCCTTTCGGTCTCAAGACCATAGGTCATGCGGCTTTCCGTAATTGCAGGAGGTTGCCTAACATACGGTTGCCTATGTCTTTGAGAGTGATTAACGGATTTGACGGATGTTCCTCATTGCGCGAAATCGAGATTCCCTCCGGCGTGGAGGGCATAACGGGATTTATGTTCTGCGATTCTCTGCGCAAAGTCAGGCTTCATGCAGGAGTAAAGCGCATTGATGACTATGCGTTCCGGTACTGTGATAAACTCAGAAGCATCAATTTCCCGGACGGTTTGGAATATATAGGAGCGAGAGCCTTTTATCCTTCCTCAATACATCGTGCCGTCTTCCCCGATTCGTTGCGGGAAATAGGCGACGAAGCATTTTATTACAACAGCAAATTGAGTTCACTTTCATTTGCTTCGAAAGAGATTGAAATAGGAACTTCGGCTTTTGCATGTTGTCCTCGATTATCTCGGATGTTGATACGCAAGCCTAAAAGCATGAAAATCAGCGATAAGGTCTTCATTCAAGATAAGTCGCTCGATAAATTCGGCTTTTGGGATTAATTTTAAATGTGTTCAGTGGGCGAGACGGCCGAAAAAATCGTCGCGACGGGGGTCGGCGACGGGGATACGTGTCTTGCCGAAGATGATGTGATTGCGCTCGACTTCACGGACGGCAGCCATGTTGACAATGAAAGAGCGGTGTACGCGCATGAATTGGTCCGGGGGCAACATTTCCTCTACCTCGCGCAAAGTCATGAACGAGGCAACCGGTTCGCCGTCTGTCCGGTGGACAATCGTACGGTCGTTCAGGGATTCGACATACTGGATTGTGCCGGTCATGATGCGGACAAGGCGGTTTCCCGATTTTATCAGTATCGACTCGACGGGAGCGACATCAGGGACACCTGTTCCAGCCCGGTAGGCCCGGCACATGGCATGCCATTCAAGGGCTTTGCCGACTGCGCCGGCGAAATCATTGTAGCTGACGGGTTTCAGCAGATAGTCAAGGGCGTTGACCCGGAAGCCTTGCAGGGCAAACTGTCCATAGGCGGTTATGTAGATGATGCGCGTATCGGCGGGGATAAGTGCGGCAAAGTCTATTCCGTTCATCTCCGGCATATTTATATCAAGAAATATAATGTCGGCGACACCCCTGCGGATGGCGGCCAAAGCCTCGTCGGCCGATTCAAATTCGCCGGCCATCACCAGGCCGGGAGTCTTAAGCACGTACGAGCGTATGAGCTCGCGGGCAAGCGGCTCGTCGTCGACGATTATGCAACGAAGCAGGGTATCACTCATGTCTCGATAGTTTTTATCTTGCAAAGGTCGTCATTTAAGAGCGCATTTACAACAATTTTGATTTCGGCAGTGTAAACTCCGTCCTTTTCGCTGTGATGGAATCCGGCTGAGTCGGGATACAGCAGCCGCAACTGGCTCTCGACATTTGTCAGGCCCACCCCCGAGTTGGTGAGCGAGCGCGAGACATCCGGATTGCATGAGTTGATGACGCGACAGATAAGCCACTCTTGTTCGATACCTATTTTTATGGATACAAACTTACCGTCGGCGTTGGCGGCCATGTGCTTGAAGGCGTTCTATATCAATGTCATGAAAAGCAGCGGAGCTACGGCCATGCGGTCCGTACCCTCCTCCGAGATTTCCACTTCAAGGCGCACCGACGGGTTGAGCCGCAGCTTCATCAGCTCTATATAGTCTCGGATAAATGAAAACTCTTTTGTCAGCGGCACAACGTATGCCGAAGCGTCGTAGATTAGAAAACGCAACATGCCGCTGAGTTCGTAAAGGGCCTTTTGCGCGCGGTCCGACGACACGCCGATAAGGGTATAGATGTTGTTGATGGCGTTGAACAGGAAGTGCGGATTGAGCTGCGCTTTGAGGCTCTTCAGCTCAATGTTGTGTCGCTCGGATTCCGCTTCGAGCCGGTGTCGCCGCATCGCCTCCTGCTCTTTCGACACACGCAAGGCATAAGCCAGGGCAATGGACAGCACCATGGTCATGCCGTCCCGGATTACAAAATTGATATAAACTAACATATAGTCGCCCAATGATTCTATATGTTCGGCGACATGGCGCGGCATGGGCACCCCGCCATGGAACTGGAACCACATAGGGATAAGACTGCAGCCAATTATCACCGACACCAGGTTGCAAAGAACAAACAGCGTCTTGTTGCCGCGCATGAGCACGCCGGGTATCAGCCACAGGTAGTTGAGGATGAAAATCGACGTATAGATGGTGGATGACAGCAGTCCCGGCACGAGTCCGGGGCCTCCGCTGCGGTCAAAAAGCGCCAGCATGGACGGAAAGTAGAACAGAAGGAATGCCAGCAGTATCACCGTAGTGGTCCAGGCATGGTTGGTCTTAGTTTGCCGTTTCATAATCTTTATTCGTATCGTATGGCTTCTATGGGGTCAAGATTCGATGCCTTGGCTGCCGGATAAAACCCGAAAATGACACCGATTATTGTGCATACGGCAAAAGAAAGCAGAACCGAGGCCGTATTTATCTGCACGGGCCAGTGTGCGAACATCTTGATAAACCACGTTGAGAGCGAACCCAATATTATACCTATGACACCTCCCGTCACCGAGATTATAACCGCCTCGATGAGGAACTGTGTCATTATGTCCTTGCCGGTGGCGCCGATGCTCATACGAAGGCCAATCTCGCGGGTACGCTCGGTGACGCTGACAATCATTATGTTCATGATACCGATGCCGCCCACCAACAGCGAAATGCCGGCCACACAGGCCAACAGAACGGTCATCATGGACGAAGTGGACGAAATCATAGAGGCCAGTTCCTGCATCGAGCGGATGGTGAAGTTATCCTCTTGGCCATCGCGCAGCTTGTGAGCGGTACGCAGTATACCGGTGATTTCCGCTATGGTGGCGTCGGTCTGCTCCTCGTCTATGGCCGAGACCTGAATACCCTGCAGATAGTCAATGGCGAGCATACGCTTCATGACTGTGGTATATGGGACCAGCGCCATGTCGTCCTGGTCCTGCCCCATGGTATTGTAGCCTTTTTCGTCAAGTACGCCTATGACAGTGAGGGGTATGGCGCCGAAGCGCACCACTTTGCCTATGGGGTCGGTTCCGTCGGGGAACAGGTTGTCGACCAACGTTTTGCCTAAGACGCACACCTTGGCGGCAGTCTTGACATCGTGTTCGGTGAACATCTCGCCCTGAGCCACCTTGCGCTGACGTATGTCCAGAAACTGAGTATTCACGCCCTGAGCCTGCGACGGATAGTTGTTATTCCCGTTAATCCATTGGCCCGATGACAACACCGACGGTGTGATATCGGCTATAGTTGTCGCCTGCGTAAGGATTGCCTCATAGTCCGCGGGCTTGAGTGTCTGCATATCGTCGCCGCTCTGACGTACTCCGCCACGCTGCTCCGCTCCCGGCATAATCATAATCATGTTGCTGCCCATTTCTGAAATCTGCGAGCGGATGGAAGCCTTGGAGCCTTCGCCGATAGCCAGCATGGCTATGACGGCGCCCACGCCGATTATAACGCCCAGCATGGTCAGGAAACAACGCATCTTGTTGTTGCCAAGTGCCTTTATGGCTATTTTGAATAAATTCGTAAGATTCATAATCAGTCCTCCCGGGGTAAGGATTTATAGACATCCTCGGCCGACTGTATGTCGCCGTTGTGCTCGTCGCTGACTATATGACCGTCGCGCAGGACTATGTTTCGCGACGAATACGAGGCGATGTCGGGGTTATGTGTGACAAAAATAATGGTCTTGCCCTCGCCGTGCAACTTCTGAAAGAGCGTAAGAATCGAGAACGACGTGCGCGTATCAAGGTTACCCGTCGCCTCGTCGGCCAGTATGATTACGGGATTGTTGACCAGCGCGCGGGCGATTGCCACGCGCTGCTGCTGACCGCCCGACATCTGGCTGCTCTTATGGTACAGGCGCTCTCCGAGTCCTACCTGAAGCAAGCAGCGCTTGGCGCTTTTGGCTCGCTCGGCGGCGCTTACCTTGTGGTTGTACAGCAATGGCAGCTCCACGTTCTCGAGGGCGGTCATCTTAGGCAACAGGTTGTAATTCTGGAAGATGAAGCCTATTTTACGGTTACGTATATGGGCGCGTTCATCTTTGTTCATGCCTTTGACGGGAATGCCGTCAAGATAATATTCGCCCGATGTAGGCGTATCCAGACAACCAAGGGTGTTGAGAAGGGTGGACTTTCCCGAACCGGATGTTCCCATGATTGTCACGAATTCGCCCTCGCAGATGGTGAAAGAGATGCCGCGAAGGGCCTTGACGGTCTCGTCGCCGACCTTGAAGTAGCGCTTCAGATTGTCAACCCGTATTATTTCCTTTGCCTCATTGTTCATCTTTCCTTGTCTTTAATCTTTTCCTTGTCGCCTCCGGGCGGTTTGGGCATGAAAGGATTTTCCTCGGTGTCTCCTTCTCTTTCGCCGGGCACCTGCATATTGTACTGCAAGGCCACTATGTCTCCCTTCTTGAGACCGGCCTTAATCTGCCGGTATATGCCGTTTGAAATGCCGGTCTCCACCGCACGCTGCTCCAGGCGGTTGCCGTTAAGCACCCATACGCTGGCCTTGGCGGCCTCTTTGAGGGGCACGGTCTGCGGACCTCGCTTCTCTTTGCCTTGTGCCTGCGGCTGGAATTTCAGTGCCTTGAGCGGTACGGCCAGGACATTGTCGAGCTCAAGGGTATGGATGGACAGGTTGGCGGTCATGCCGGGCAGGAGTTTGTGGTCGGGATTCTCGGCGCCCACAATCACCTCGTAGGTGACAACGTTGTTGGTGGTGGTAGGGTTGATGCGCACCTGTGTGACAGTGCCGGTGAAGGTGTCGTCGGGATACGAGTCCAAGGTGAAGGTGACATGCTGACCCACTTTGACCTGACCTATGTCGGCCTCGTCAACCGAACCCACTACCTGCATGTTGTCAAGGTCTGCGATTGTATACAGGTTGGCCACGTTCATACTTGACACTACAGTCTGTCCCACCTCTACCTCGCGTGAGACCACGATGCCGTTGATTGGAGAGTAAATCTCGGCGTAGTTGAGGTTCTTTGCGGCACGTACACGGTCGGCCTGGCTCTTGGCGTAGTTCTGTCTTGCCACCTGGAAATCCTTCATGGTGGTCTGGAACTCGTAGTCGCTTATCAGCTGCTCGTCATGCAGGGTCTTGTCGCGTTCATAGTTGTGTAGGGCGTACTCATAGGTAGCCTTGGCCGATGCCAGCGAGGCATCGGCGCTCTTGAGCTCGCTGTCCAGCAGCGTCTTCTCTATTTCGGCGATAAGCTGACCCTTCTTGACTTTGTCGTTGAAGTCCACGTACAGTCTGTCAATGATGCCGGTGACCTGTGTGCCGACATCTACCGTGGTAACCGACTCCATGGTGCCGGTGGCTGTGACGACCTCTGACATCGTGGTCGGTTCCACGGTGTAGGTCTCCAACTGCGCTTCCCGCTCCTTTGAGCAAGCAGTGGACAGAAGCAGGACTGCGGCAGATAACAGTTTGGTATTGTTCATATCGCTATGGTTTTTACATTGTGATTTCCCGAGTTGCGTAATAGAGTATGGTCTTGTTCGCCAAGATTGCCATGTATTTGTTCATCAGCACCTCCAGACGCGCGTTGAGCAGGTTGTTGTGGGCGGTGAGTAATTCGAGAGTGTTGACTTTGCCCAGCTCAAACTGGCGGACGGTAAGGTCTGCGGTGAGTTGCGCCGAATTGAGCCGTGTCAGTCCGGCCTGATACTTCGCGCGGGCGTTATCGGCGTCAATGTAGAGAGTCTCGACTGTTTGCGAAAGGTTGTCCATAAGGTCCTTACGGGTGAGGTCGTACTGCAGCTCGGACAGCTTGGCCTTGGCCACGGCACGCTTGGTGGAATTTCCGTCAAAGATAGGGACAGACACGGAGAGGCCGATGTTCTCGCCGAAATTCCGTTTCATAGACGTGCCCCATCCAGTACCGAGTCCCGAGGTATATCCGGTACCGATGCTGCCGCTGACAGCAATCTGCGGCAGTCGGCCGGCTTTGGCGATTTTTACATCGTTTGCGTAAATTTCTTTATTGAGTTCATTGCTGTGAATCTCTGGCAGCCATGCCATTGCGCTACTATAGGTATCGCTCATTGCCGGCAAGGTGCAGAGTACTTCCGTGTCATCAAAGTCGACATCGGCAATGGTGAAGTTATAGTCAAGCCCCAACTGCAATATCTGTTTCAGTGCCATTTTCGCACTCTCCAGATTGTTCCGGGCCTGGACAAGGCTGTAAGCGTCCTGTGCGCGCTGGGTCTCCATCTGTGCATAGTCTACCTTGGAACTGCGCCCCGACTCCATCAGGCGTTTTCCGCGCTCGGCCTGCGAGGTACTTACCTCCAGTGTCCGGGTGGCGACAGTGACGGCCTCTCGGGCGTAAAGGATATTGAGATAGGCCTGCAGAATACCTAATTTGAGCGTGTGGACTACGTCTTCGCCGGCGAGTAGCTGCTGACTACGCAGCAGTTCGCCGGTCTGCAGACGGTATTTGCGTACGTTCCCCTCCCATACCGTCCAGCTGGCGCTGACATTGTACTGACTGCCGTAAACGTTCTTGCTTGTCTGCTGAGCACCATTGGCAAAGGGGTTATTGCCGAAGGTCTGGCTGGTGGTGAAACCTACAGTGGGAAGCCATGCGTCCTTGGCCGAAGCGATATCCACATCCTTCTCGAGAACACCGAGAATGGAGCGGCGCACCTCGGTGCTGTACTTCGAGGCCCAGTCCACACAGTCATTGAACGACCACGCGCCTGACGGCACACCCTCCGGCATCACCGTCACCCGGTCCACCGAATACGCCTGTCCGCTGTCCGCGACCGGTGTTTCGGCCGGTGCCGCATCCTGTCCCAAAGACGGCATCACACCTGTAATGCAACAGGCGACCACAATAAACAAATATCGAAATCCATCATTCATATCCAATTAGATTAGATTATCAAACTCAATTTTTACGTCTACAAAAATATGGAAACCTTCCACCCGTTCCAATAAATTTCCGCCAATACCCTGTTACGGTTCCCCGAAACCCTATTTCCCCCTCCGAAATGCCCTTGATGCCGACCAGTGCCCGGAGTTCCGCGAAGCGCTGAAGGCAACAGCTTCCAAAAGTATTTTTCATGCCGCAGGTAATCCGAATCCAAATGAGACGATTCAGACAGAGAAGGGATTATGTGACATCCTCACCGACCTCAGGAATGAATTATGAGAATCTGGTGATAGATATTATCAAGGAATCGGCTCATTACAACTAAAAGACCGTTAAAAACAATTCATGACAATGACACAAGAGAAAAAAGTAGAATCAACCCAATCTGTAAGACAAAGCCGTCGGCAGCGGTTTGCCGCCAACGTAGCGAAACGCAACCCGGTGACCGACATCATCCTCTATGGCATACAGGCAGCCGCCGTTATATGTTCATTGGCAATGATAAGTAGATGTTGAAAATTAGTTTATATCGAAATTTTTGCGTATCTTTGTGTGGA
>URIC01000018.1 GCA_900547755.1 uncultured Bacteroidales bacterium | reverse complement strand
ATCAGCGTTCGAGCCATGCTTTATTGCCATATTTGAGTTTTATCGGACAGCAATAAATCTTAAACCATCGGCTTATGATGTCCGTAATCAATGTCGGAACCGGTAAACTCAAGGGTATTCCATCAATCTGGCGGAAAAACAGCGAGCTGTCAGAGTCGGAGCCGGGAAAGGCCCTCGAGACAACTAAAAACCTAAACCCTCACGGGCATATTTTCTTTCCTTACCCTACAAAAATAGCATGAATATCATTAATATCAAAATTCTTTTGCACATTTGGAAAAATTTGCATATATTTGTAATCTCATAAGCACACTTTTTCCTTTCATACCTTTATATGAATACCCGTACAGAAAAATCTGCTGATTATCGTCCTGACAAAACAGACATGAAAATCCTTGAGGTGCTGCAGGCCGACGCCCGCATCACACTCAAAGACCTTTCCGCAAAAATCAGCCTGTCTTCCACACCCTGTTTCGAGCGCTGGCGTCGCCTGGAACGTCTGGGTTACATTGAACGCTACGTCACAGTACTCAACCCTGAAAAGGTGAACCGAGGCTTCACTGTCTTCTGTTCGGTAAAACTCCGAGTCCTGGACCATGACGTCATCCAGGATTTCAACCGGGTCATCCAGGACATCCCCGAAGTGGTGGAATGTTACAACATATCCGGCCGATATGACTATCTGCTTAAGATTCACGCCCCGGACATGCACTATTACAAGCACTTCATAATCAACGTACTGAGCCGCATCAAATCCATAGGCACAATCGACTCATACTTCGTCATGGACCGGACCAAGCAGTCTTTCGACATACTGAACCGCTCCGATATTCCCGAATAACGGCTCTGAGTTCAGCCTCTAGATATGGAATAAGCACGTCTTGCGACGTGCTTATTCCATATCTAGAGGCTGTCTATATGTTTACTTGAGAATGAACTTGCGTCCGGCACAGATATACATACCGGCGGGCAGGTTGTATGTCTCCGCCGCCTCGCGGGTGGCAAGCACACAGATACCCTGCAGGTTGTATACTCTGTAAACGCCATCCGCGTCAGGCTGAAGGCCCTCGGCCGCGATGCCGTTCAGGCTGCCGCTCTTCTCACCCCACACGAAGTCGGTGATGTAGTAGGTAGTGGTGTTGTCCACGCCGCGCTTGCCGTTAAACTCAAAGGCGATTACAAATGAGTCAGGCATATCGGGGACAACACTCATGTCCACGTCATACTCGAACCACTTGCCGGCCTCATCCGCAATAGCGGGTATGTCAAAGCCGCTGAGTTCGTAGAAATTCATTTCCGGACCGTCGGGACCTTCTTTCATGAAACCGATGTTCACGGTCAGTTCGTCACCGCTG
This sequence comes from uncultured Bacteroidales bacterium, assembly GCA_900547755.1. GTDB lineage: Bacteria > Bacteroidota > Bacteroidia > Bacteroidales > Muribaculaceae > Lepagella. The sequence goes on along the minus strand of URIC01000018.1, from coordinate 34,178 downwards.
TTCTCGTTCAGATACATACCCATGAGGCGGAATTTCAGCTTCTTGGAGGTGGCGTTCTTGAAGTCGAGAGCCGGGGAAACAAGCTCCATCGTGCAGTCGGAGCTATCGCCTGGCTTATAGTTGGAATCGTAGGCTGTCACCTTGGCGGCGGTGAACTGCTCACCATCGGCCTCGCCGGCATATCCCCACCATGCGCGTGTGCCTTCCAGGGCCACGTTAGTCCAGTCTGTCAGGTTCAGGGGCTTGTTGCTCTCCTGGCCCGTGAAGTCCTGGGCGTAGTAAGTCAAGGGGTTGGTGAAGTCAGCTTTCAGCTCGGTGTCACCCTCGGTGGGTTCCTCGGGCAAATCCTCCAGACAAACGGCCTTGACGGTGAGTACAGCGGGAGTCTCGCACAGAGTAGTGGTGTATGTCCATGTCTCGGTATACTCGCCTGCCTCTTTGGGTGCGAAAGTCACAGTTAGCGTCACGTCCTTGGCGTTGGGGAGCAGGTAAGTATTGTCGATGGTGATGCCGCCGTTGGCACCCTCGCCACCGCGTGTGGCCGTGATGTAGTCGAAAGCTCCGGAGGCGTTGAGTACGGCAGTGCCGGTTATGGTCTCGCCGGCCTTGCACTCCAGCTTTATGGTGGCGGGTTCAATAGTGACAGACGGCATATTCTGCGGGTCATAAGCCTTGCATGAAGAATATGTGGCGGTGTAGTTGAGTTCGGGATTGATGGCATCGAAATCAAAGAAGACACCGCCCTTGTAGATACCGGGATATTCGGGAACGAAGTAAACAGTGACCTCGGTGGTGGCGCTGCCTGCAGGGAGCTCGGCGGGTTCGGCCACAAAGAGGTCGGCGTTCTCGCCATTGAACTTCACCGGCACTGCGGAGGGAAGATTCTCAGCCGCCACGGTGTACTTGGCGATGGCTGTGCGCTCGCCTATGGGAGCGGCATTGGCAGTGAAGTCGAACAGCTTCTCGGGAGTGATGGCCACCGAGGGTACGCCTGCCTCCAGGGAAGAGGCGGAAGTGACGAGCAGCGTCAGGCCGGTGGCATTGATGTCCACACCGGTTATGGAGAATGTGCCGGAGGGAATATCCGTGCCTATAAGGTCCGAGCCGTTGGCTATCTTGATTTTGGCAGTCTTCTCGCCGTCGGTGATGTCGTAGAAGGAACCGGCAGCAAACTGGCCCTCGGGCTTCACGAATCTCACGCCGTTCACTTTGAGCAGACGGTAGATGTATTCCATGGCCGTGACGGAGGTGACATCGGCAATCTTTATCTCCGCCGGAGTCTTGGACTTGCCCTCGGCGGTCAGAGTATAGAAATTCATGTCCATGTCCATGGGGAGCGCCATCATCTGCGGAGCGCCCAGATAACCTTCAATCATGAACGGGATACCGGTGATTTCATCGCCGGGTTTGAGGGAAATTTCCTCTATGCCCATCCAGGAAGTGTTGAGCATAATGCCGCCGGTCATGTCTTGCGCGTAGATACTGTACTGGACAGAGCCGTATGTGTCCACCGAGCGGTCAATGGCCGTAACGACAGCCTTGCCTGTGTAGCGGTATGTGATGCCATCGTATGAGCCGTTCTCGAATTCCTGCATGAACTTTACGGAGTTTGGCACAGCCACAGTCTCCACCACTTCGCCGACAATCTCGAAGGAGGCCTGTGTGGCGTCCTCGCTATCCAGGGTGACAGTGTAGGTGTACTCGCCGGCAGTCTCGGGAGCGGTCAGCGAGAATACCAGTTCCACGGGGTCCTCGGCCATAGCCTCCTCTGCGGAGATGACGCTCTTGGAGCAGGCTACACCCTCGGGACAGCTGATTGTGATGTCGCCGGTAAGGTTCTTACCCCCCACGAACACAGTCGCGGTAAGGGGAGTGCCGCCGTATGCGGGAGCCATGCGTGCCGACGGTGCGCTGAGCAGAATCTCGGGTGTGACCACCGCCTTCTCGGGGAAGAGGTCGGCCCAGCTCCGCGCTACACGCAAAGCGTCTACACATAAGTCCGGAGCCGGATTCGAAGATGTGGCGCCCTGACGCAATTCCACGCCCATAAGACCTCCATAATTCATTGAGGCATCGCTGCCTTTCTCATTTATCACAAGAGGAGCGGGAGCTGTACTGCCTCCTGTAACAGGATTTACCCATAAGGAGACGACATCATTGGTATTGCCATCCACTATCTCGTAGGAAACAACCAATAAATAGGTTGTGGATATATCGAACTCTTGTTCAATGTAGGTAATATCAGCCTTACCGGCTCCACGGGTGAGACCTAACTTGTAGTGGCTGTCATCCGCACCGGCTCCCAACCACACTTTGCCTACTTCGGTAGATGATTTGCCATCACCCATGCCGTTTTTCGTCTGTGCAAATAAGCTGAAAAAGTAAATAGGCTCAGTCGCCTTGACATTGGGGGCCGCGACATCAAGCAAGAAAGCGGCATATACAGTGCCCTCAGCCACCTTGACATCTTCATTGAAGGCTTTCCACAAGTCTTCGCCCGAGCTTGTATTGACCATGGACACCTTGCTGCCGAGAGCCTCATCCATATAGCCCTCGTAGGTCAAGTTGCCCTCGGCCACCTGAATCGGGGCCGCAGTGTTGGTTCCATATCGGAGCCAACCTCCCTGCTGGTAAAGGTTTCCGGTCGGATACTCGAAATTTTCATCCAATAAACGGTCTGCGCGCGCAGACTGCCACGGCGCAAACGCCGTGGCGGCCAATGCCATGCCTAAGCATAGTCCCCTGGCAAGCAAAGTAAGTTTTTTCAGCATACGTCGAAGTTTTATGTTATTGATTCAAAGAATTATATTCCCAGGCTGCTTATAAAGCGCAAATATACGAATAAAAACATCAAGGAGCAAACTTCAACGTATAAAATTTACAATTCAAAGGTCCGATATATGCCCAAAAAACAAGAGGCCGCCGAAACAGCCTCTTGTTATTCAGTTATGTTCAGTTCATGCCAAAGTGCCGAACAGTGCTGTCAGTCCCCAGAAAATCAGGTGCGCCACCACTGCCGCCACAAGGCCGCCTATGGTATGCGCCAGAATCGCTTTAGGTGTCAATTCGCGGAAACCCATGGAGTCCAACATGGCGGTGTGTGTGCTGAGGTACCCGCTCCAGCACATGCCGATAGCGGTGAACACGGCTATGGCGTTGCCGTCTATCCAGCCGCTGTCGATAAATGAGGGAACCAGGCCGAGGGCCGCTCCCACAGCGCCCAAGGCAGTGATGGGGAAAGCCACAAGGTGCGCGTCGGTGAAGCCGAAGAGCCATTCGAACACGAAGCCGATTTTGCCAAAGACAGCGGGCAGAAGCTCTATGCCCTCGTACTTAGCGCCGGTATATGTGCCGTCGGCGCTCGGTCCGAAGGTGAGAATCATCACCAGGGTAGAAATTATCACGACCCCGGGAATGATGGCTATACCCACATCCACACCGGTCTTACCGCCGTCCAGCAGAGAGTTTAGCACACGGATGAAGGTGGATTTCTCCTTCACCTCCGCTTTATCCTCGGCAGAGTCCTTTTTCAGAGCCACGGCATCCTCCTGCGCATAGTGCGGATATGCCTTGAGCACAAAACGCTGCATAAGGCGAGTGGAGACTATACATCCCACAAAGGCACCCACAAAACCTACCACCGGTGCTACAAAATAGCCCTGTCCGACCATGAACACCATCACAAGGAGGCCCATGCCGAAAGCTGTGCCGAAGTTGGTGAGCGAGATGTACTGGAATTTTTTGAAGTAGGAGCAGAAGCGTTTGTCCTGCGAGAGGGAGATGATGGCGGGATTGTCGCTCAGGAAGGTCATGACCGCACCGAGCGATGCGACACCGGGAAGGTTGAACAGGGGCTTCATCAGCGGTTTAAGCAGCTTCTCCACCAGAGATACGACACCGAACTCCACGAACAGGCGCCCTATGGCACCGGTTATGACGCAGATGGCCATGAGATAGAATACGGTGTTGAGCAGCAGGTCGTGGCCCGTGTGCATGATTGTGTTCAGCATATTGGCCACACCCATTTTCTGGCCTATGAGCCAGAAAATGCCAAGTACTATAAGCAGACACAGGCAGCCTGAGGCGGCTCCGAAACGGCGATGTCTGTGCGGCGCGGCGCTATCCTGTTTCACGTTGTTATTGGCCTCCATGATTACTTGAGTTTAAGAAGGTCCATATCCCAGGTCACACCACAGTCCAGCATCGTGGTCTTGGCTTGCATCACGTCGGCGGGGTTGGCGTTATGTCCCCAGGAGGTGTAACAGTTTGCATGCAGGCGCAGAGAGGTGCGTTTCTTGCGCAGGGGGTAGAACTCCACTCCCGCACCGGCCATATTAAGCTCTGTTCCGTCGTGTACGAAGCGGTCTGCCCCGGTGCCGCTCTTATTGACATCGTATGTGTATTTGCCATGTATCTTCCAGGCCGGATTTATGCGCCAGCTCAGATCGGCCACCACCGAGCAGTCCTTGAAGAAAAACGCCTGGTGCGAGGCCGCGCGGTTCATAAAGTCGAACTCGAGAGCCACCGGGCCGTAATCAAAACGGTTGCCCAGAGAGATATAGTTTATATACCTGCCGGGAGTGTATTCGGTAGTGTTCAGACTCCAGAGGGCCTGCCATATTCCGTGCTGTCCGGACCACATCAGGGAGTAGCCATACATATTGCGGTTCTCGGAAGTGTGGAACATACTCTGGCTAACCTGGAAGCGGAGATGGTCCTTGGGAGTGATATGCACTCCCGCGCTCGCGCCCATCTGCCAGCAGGCCACATTGTTCCAGAACACGCTCGTGCTGTACAGGTCCACAGGATTGCGGTCATATTCCCAGCCTCCGATTGCCACGGCATCCTTACCGGCACGGAAGGAGAAGAGACCGTTGTCATAGTTTATATATACCCAGTCTGTGGCATCGAAAAAGTTGCCGTCGAAGGCCGCCTTGTTGAATCGCTGGCGCCATGAGTAAGTGAGACCGTCGACAATACGTCCGTCCAGCCTCATGAGCAGATACTTGCCTTCGAAACCGGAATTGTCGTCGACGGTCTCGGAGTCTTGCCATTCGTTCTGCCAGTCCACACGGGCGCGGACCGTGATGTCAAGTAAATCAGTGGTGCGATGGTCAAAGGCGGATTCGGGAGTCTCTACAGCGGATGCCGGGAGCATGGCGGCCATCAGAGCCATGCCACTCAGAAGAATTTGTTTCACTTAGGTTATATGGTATTAGGTGAATTAGATGTATTGAAATATACGGCGCAAAATTAGCAAAAATTCACAAAACGAGCAAACGCGGCGACATGCCGGGACGTATAGCGACGCGAGAAGAACCCGTTTCAAGTATTTTATTTAGTTAATTTGTGTTAATATTTAAATATCATTAGTGTGTATTTACTCTGTTTATCAGTAAATTATCTCAAATATTTCAAGGATTTAAGAATATTTTGTTTGGAGTTGATAAAGTATATACTTAATTTTGCGGTACTGGAATCAAATACAAAAATTGAATTATGCGTCTGTCTCCTTCAAAATACAATTCCGCAATCAATCATTGCCCCGGCGGCAGGCAACGTGCCTGCAAGAACTGTCTGCGTTACGTACTCTTCCGCACCTGGTGCGCCATGCCTCCCGCCGACAGGACCGTGATAGCGCTCGTGCCGCCCACGGCCGTAAAGTCCGGTTGTCGCGACAAGGTATACATCACTTCCACCTTCAAGGCAGACGGCGAGCATCCCGCAAAGACCGTGAAGGACGCATACAACCGATGGATAGCTATTTAACTCACAAACAAATATGGACAGAATAATAAGCGGCGGCGTGATTGCCGCAGGGGAGCGATTCGTGAACATAACCCTCTCCTACAACGAGTGTACCGAAGCTCTGCACACATTTGTGGCGGAACTGAACCACAACCTAAATCCTGATCCGGACCGCACGGCCGACGAGGTGAGCTGGGACGATGAGCTGGACCTCACTTTCACCAGATTCAATCTGGCGGTGACGACGCGCAAGCTGTACAAGAAGCTGAGTGCCCGGGGAGCGACAATGCAGGTATACGAAGACCGCATCGAGATGTCGTTGCCGGCAAAGGCATTTCCGGACAACTACGCCCGGTTGGTGGCCGAACAGGTGCTGACAGCCATACACCACGCTCTGAGAGCGCACAAACTTGAAGTGAGCGCGAATATGGGCCGCCCGGTCCTCAAGGCTCTGCGCGACTGCTACGACGAGGAGGTCGAGGAGGCCGTAAACGACTTGGTCTGCACGCTCGCCATTTTAGACAATTGACTTCCGATGACCAAACGATGAGCTACACAAACAGAAAACACCCGATTATGAAGAAGAAAAACCCGCAGAACAAGTTGGCGACATGGCTGGTGACCCTTGGCAGCCTGCTGTTGGTGGCAGGCTTCTCGGTGCCGCCCACAGGAGAGATTCCACCCTCCGTTTTAGTGGCTTACGGCGAAGTGATGACCTTTGCCGGCGCCCTGCTCGGCATCGAATACCGCTACCGCAATAAATGAATCTGTAATTTAAATCTATATGTGTATGAGAGTAAAAAAGATTATCGTACATTGCTCCGCCACCGAAGCGGGCAAAGATTTCAAGGCGGCGGACATAGACCGCTGGCACAAGGCACGCGGCTTCCGCCGCATAGGCTACCACTGGGTGGTACGCCTTGACGGCACTGTGGAACCGGGCAGGCCCGAGAACCATATAGGGGCGCATTGCCTGGGGCAGAACGCCATCTCCATCGGCGTATGCTATATAGGAGGGCTCCTCAACGGCAAGCCGGCAGACACGCGGACCCCGGCCCAAAAGGAGGCCTTGAAAAGGCTAATCTCCGAGCTGAAAAAGCGCTACCCCGGCGCCACCGTCCACGGCCACCGCGAGTTTGCCAACAAGGCCTGTCCCTGCTTCAACGCCCGTAGCGAATACAACTAAGCCGACACCATAATTGACGCGAGGCCTGCCGTTTGGCAGACCTCGCGTCATCTGTATTTTGCGGGGAATCAGTCGCGATTTCCGAGGAAGCGGAGCAGGAAGAGGAAGAGGTTGATGAAGTCAAGGTAGAGATTCAGGGCACCCATCGTGGCGAGTTTGTCTGTGAGGTTCGGGGCCAGATTGGCACTCGCTATACGCTTGACTTGCTGGGTGTCCCAGGCGGTCAAACCGGTGAAGATGATTACACCGAGGATGGAAATGAGCCAGTCAAAGCCGCTGCTGGCGACAAAGATGTTGACCACGGAGCAGATGATGAGGCCGAACAGCCCCATTATCAGGTAGGTGCCCATCTTGTCAAGGTTCGTCTTGGTGAAGTAGCCGTACACACTCATAACTCCGAACATTCCGGCGGTGATGAAGAATGTGTAGGTTATGGAACCTATTTCATAGACTACGAAAATGCTGCTCAGGGAGGCTCCCATCAGAGCCGCAAAGACACAGAAGAGGGCCAGGCAGGTGCCGGTACTCATGCTGTTGAGCTTCATAGGCAACGCTATGGCCATGGCGAACATGGCTATGAACATACCCCAGTAGACAATGGGGTTGCCATGTATGAACAAAAGCGCAGCCTTGGACGAGGCTATGCCCATTGCCACGAAAGCGGAAATGAGCAGGCCCACGAACATACGCACATATACTTTCTTGAGCACGGCATTGACCTGTTCGGCTACAGTGCGGGCTCCCGACGCAAAGGGAGGAGGAGTTGTACTGTTGTAGTATTGCATGATTCTTTCGATATTTAATTTCTATTTAGATTGTGTCGGGACGCAAAAGTTTATTGCATTGCGACATATGGTGTCTGATATAGTAACGTTTTTCGGGACCGAATGTTACATGCGTTCCGGCATTTCTATGCCGAGCAGGGAACAGGCGGTGCGCAACGTGCGTCCCACAGTGGCGGAGAGGAGAAGGCGCAGGGCACGCACCTGTTCGTCCGGTTCGCGCATTATGGGGTTGTCGTGATAGAACTGGTTGTACTTCTTGGCCAGGTCGTATGCGTAGTTCGCTATCAGTGCGGGGGAATATGTACGTCCGGCCTCGGCCACGACATCGGGCAGGTCCGAGAGGCGCTGGATAAGCTCAACCTCCTTCTCCGAGGGTAGAGCGGCAGGCTTCTTCACCTCACCCTCCAACGGATTGCCTCCGGCCTTGCGGAGCACGGAGTTGATTCGGGCGTAGGTGTACTGCAGGAACGGTCCGGTATTGCCGTTGAAGTCGATGGACTCTTTGGGATTGAAGAGCATATTCTTCTTGGGGTCCACCTTGAGCAGGAAATACTTCAGGGCGCCGAGGCCGATTTTGCGGGCTATGTCGGCGGCTTCGTCGGCAGGGAGGTCGGCCAGGCGCTCGGCAGAAGCCTCGGCGGCATCGGCTATCATCGTGGCCATCAGGTCGTCGGCATCCACCACCGTACCCTCGCGGCTCTTCATTTTGCCCTCCGGCAGCTCCACCATTCCGTAGGAGAAGTGTACCAGGTCCTTGCCCCACTTGAAGCCGAGGCGGTCCAGGAGGATAGAGAGTACCTGGAAGTGGTAGTTCTGCTCGTTGCCCACCACATAAATCATCTTGTCGATGGGATAGTCGCGGTAACGCAGCTTGGCGGTGCCTATATCCTGTGTCATATAGACCGATGTGCCATCCTTGCGGAGCAGCAGCTTGTGGTCCAGGCCGTTGGGGGTGAGGTCAGCCCATACCGAGCCATCCTCGCGGCGGTACATGGAGCCTTCCTCCAGGCCTTTAAGCACCAGTTCCTTACCCTCCAGATAGGTGTCGCTCTCGTAGTAAATCTTATCAAAGCCCACGCCCATCATGCGGTAAGTCTCGTCGAAACCGGCGTACACCCACTCGTTCATACGGCGCCAGAGGGCACGCACTTCGGGATCTCCGGCCTCCCAGCGGCGCAGCATCTCGCGTGCCTCCGCCATCAGGGGAGACCTGGCCTCCGCTTCCTCCTTGGTGATATGTTCGGACTCCATAAGGTCTGCCACTTCGGCACGGAAATGCTTGTCGAAGGCCACATAGAAGTCGCCGATAAGGTGGTCGCCCTTCTTGCCGGCGCTCTCGGGTGTCGCCCCGTCGCCCCACTTCTGCCAGGCAAGCATAGACTTGCAGATGTGGATGCCTCGGTCGTTGACGATATTGGTCTTCACGACACGGTTGCCGTTAGCCTCAAGGATACGGGACAGAGAATAACCAAGCAGATTGTTGCGCACATGCCCCAGGTGCAGGGGCTTGTTGGTGTTGGGCGAGGAATACTCCACCATCACCAGGGGAGAGTCCGGGGTGGCGGCACGCAGACCGAAATCAGGAGTCGCGGCTACGTGCATCAGCGTTTCGGCCCAGAAGTCCGGGGCAATGGTAAGGTTCAGGAAACCCTTCACCGCATTGAAGGCGGAAACAGCCGGCTCATTCTCCACGAGCCACTGGCCTATCTCCGTAGCCGTGGCCTCGGGAGCCTTGCGGGATGCTTTCAGGAAAGGGAACACCATGACCGTGAGGTTCCCCTCGAACTCCTTTTTGGTGGCGGACACCTGAATCTTCCCGGGGTCCGCCTCCAGACCGTAGAGTGCCTTCAGGGCATTGGCCACGGCCTGCGATATTATATTGTCTATCTGCATTTTGTGTATCTGTATTTGGTATTTATCGTTTCTGTTTCTTGAAAGTGGCCGTGCGGGGGGTTATGGCCAAGGTGACCAGGAAGTCATCGCTGCGATACGTGTATAGCAGGAAAGGGACCGGCTTACCATCGATTTCCACCTCGGCGCTTCCCGTTTCGCCGTCCGGAACGGGCAAACGTAGCAGGCGTATCTGCCTGCGCCAATCAAGTCCCGGCATGAGAGCGGCCTTGTAGAGGGCCTCCTTGCAGGTCCAGGCCATGACATTGGCCTCGATGGAGTCTCCGGGCACAAGGGCCAGTTCCGTCTCGCCGAGGTAACGTTCACGCACCTTGAGCGTCTGCGCCCGGTCTGCGCGCTCGGCGTCGATGCCCAAGGCCGTGCGCTCGGCAAACACTTCGAGGGGACACTCCGGAGTGGGGGGCAATGTGGCGACAGCCAACAGTCCCTGAGTGTGAGTCAGCGAGATGCGGTTATGCTCTGCGTAGAGCAGAGGCGCGCCCTGTTCCGTGTGGTCCAAGTCGCGATATCCGTCGCGCCCGTTCTCCTTCCACACCTGTAGGGCCATAGCTCTCCACACGGCGCCGCTGCGGTCGGCTCCGCCGCTTATCTCCTCCACCTTGACCCCTATGGGGGTGTGGTGGCGCCAGTATATGAAGTCTTTCTCCATAGCTTGATTGTAGCTTAATTCTTTTGTAAAGGGTCCATGACCTTGCACCGCACCGATATGATGCGGTGCTTCTGTATGTCAAGGACGGTGAAGCGGCAACGGCCGCACTCCAAAGATTCCTTCTTGGCGGGAAAATCCCCCTTGACAGCCAACAGCAGACCGGCCAGGGTCTCGGCCTCCTCCTCGTAGGCGGCATAGTCCTCCGGGTCGGTACCGGTGACACGGCAGAAGTCTATGAGGGGTATTTTGCCGTCGAAGACGTATGTGTCCTCGTTCAGCTGCTTATAGAGTGAGGATTCCTCATCGTACTCGTCATCTATATCGCCCACTATCTCCTCGATTATGTCCTCCAGGGTGACTATACCCTGGGTGCATCCGTACTCGTCCACCACAACGGCTATATGTATGTGTCTGCTGCGGAAATCCTCCAGCAGGTCATCTATCATACGGCTCTCGGGCACGAAGTAGGGTTCACGCAGCAGGGACTGCCAGGCAAAGGCGTCGTCGCGGGTACCCACGTATGCCAGCAGGTCTTTGCTGTACAGAATACCCTTGATGTTGTCCTGGGTGGTGTCATACACAGGGATGCGGGAATAGCCGGTCTTGCGTATCAGCTCCACCACCGCGTCAAAGCCGGAATGAAATTCCAGGTCGGTGACATCCACACGGCTCACCATTATGTCTCCTGCGTTCTTCTCGCCGAAAGTGAGGATGCCCTCAAGCATCTCCTTGTCCTTGCCGGCAGGCTCGTCGCTCATCTCCAGGGCCTGACTGAGGTCGTCGGTGGATATGGACTCGCCGTGCTTGCCTATTATGCGGTGGACGGCCCCGCTGCTGCGCTCCATAAGCCGGGCAGGTCCCTTCAGCAATCTGTACAGGAACATCACCCCTCCGGAGGAGGCGAGGGCCCACTTCAGCACACGGCCCTTGGCTATAAGTTTGGGCAGAATTTCGCCGCACAGCAACAGCAGGAAGGTAAGGAACACCGTCTGCAACAGGAAGTTGAGCAAAGTGGAGTTGAACGTCACCGACTCATTGATGGCAAAGGAGAGAAGCACGACCATGGTTATGTTAACCATGTTGTTGGCTATCAGGATAGTGGCCAACAGTCGCTCGCTGTGGGCGAGCAGAGTGGATACGGCACGTGCCTTGGGGTTCTCTTCCTGCACATCCTCGTCCTCTATGTACTCACGGTCGGCCTGGGTAAGTCCGAAGTAGGCAATCTCGCTGCCGCTGACAAAGGCCGACACACCAAGACAGGCCACGGCAATAAGCACAATCAGCGACCAGCTGAACCAAGAATCGGGAGCGTGAAACTCCAAGGCAGGAACGTCAGCCAGACACCGGCAAAGGGAATAAATCGGTAAAGGGTCAATATCCAAAACAAAAAATATTTTCGAGCCGCCGGGCTCCCGAAGCCGGCAAACGCCGTGGCAAAACGGGGACAGCTCTGTTTTAAACTGCAAATTTAGCGATAATTCCGCAAATCTGCAAAAATTTCAACACAAGCCATTATTTTAAAAAATGAAAAAAGAAGGAAATGAAAAATCAGAATTGGCGATTCGCTATTTTTTGCTAAATTTGTGGCGTTATGGATGCTAATGTGAAGAGAAAAGCCGTCAGTGTCTCGCAACTTACCGGGCGCGTCAGACGGGCCATCAATTCGGACCCTTCGGTGCAGGACCAGTGGGTGGTGGCCGAGCTTACCGAAGTGCGCGGCTCGGGCGGACACGTATATCTGGAGTTGGCCGAGAAAGACCCCTCCGGCACTATAATAGCCAAGATACGGGCTTACATCTGGGCCAATGTGGTACGCCGCATGAAGGAGTGCTACGGCAGTGAGCGTATGCGCGAAATAATGCGTGTGGGCCGTGAAGTGCTGGTGCGCGGCTCCGTGGGATACTCTCCCGTCTATTCCATAGGGTTCTCCGTCACCGACATCGACCCCTCGTATCAGCGGGACACTTCGCGCCTGCAGGCGGAAATACTGGCCACCCTCGCAAGCGAAGGGATAGCGGAGCGCAACAAGGAGCTGACACTGTGCGAGGCTCCTCAGCGCATAGCCGTAATCTCCGCCGCCGGAGCCGCCGGCTACGGCGATTTCCGGAATCAGCTGCTGCGCAATCCATACCGTCTGCGTTTCCTGCCCGAATTGTTCGACGCCACCATGCAGGGGGTGAACGTATCCCCCACCGTACGTAAGGCCCTGGCGGAAATCGAGGCGCGCCGCGAGGAGTTCGACTGCGTGGTCATAATTCGCGGAGGAGGCGCCACCACGGACCTCGCAGGTTTCGACGAAGTGGAGCTGGCTCGCTCCGTGGCCCTCTTCCCGCTGCCGGTGATAGTGGGCATAGGTCATGAGCGGGACAAGACGGTGCTGGACTTCATAGCCCATACGCGCGTCAAGACCCCTACGGCGGCGGCCGAGTTCCTGATTGCCCACAACGCCGATGTGCTGGCACGGGTACTGAATCTGAGCAAATACATAGCCTCCTACGGCCAGAAAATGGTGCATGGGGAAACACAGCGGCTGGAATCGTACGGCAGTATGCTCCCCTCGCTGGCCACAATGCGCATGGACACGGCCAAGGCCCGCTTAGGGGAGATTACGGCTGCGCTCCCTCTGACGGTGCGCAACCGCCTGCTGAAAGCCCGGGCGGCCCTGGAGACCTGCTCGCGCGCCATAGACTCGGCGGCACATACGCGCCTCGGCACCGAGCAGATGCGTCTGGCAAATTTCCGCGCCGGCCTGGAGCGCGACATACAGGTGAGTCTGCAACGCGAACAGCAGCGCCTGGAGGCCCTTCAGGACAAGGTGCATCTCCTCTCGCCGGACAATGTGCTGGCACGCGGATATTCCATAACCCTTGCCGACGGAAAGGCCGTGCGCGATGCCGCCGCCATAGTCCCAGGCACCCGCATAGTAAGCCGACTGGCTAACGGCGAGTTAACTTCCATAACCGAATAAACTCCTTATTATGAACGAAATAGAATTACCCAAGACTTATTCCGAGGCCATTCGCGAGTTGGAGGCCATAGTACGCAAAATGCAGAGCGATGACTGCGACATAGACAACCTGGCGCGCTACACCGCCCGTTCGCTGCAGCTCCTGAAATTCTGCAAGGAGCGCCTCACCCTTACCGACACCGAACTCTCCAAACTCCTGAAGGAACTTAACTAATCAACGTATTGAAATATGTATTGCAACCAATGCGGGTCCCCGAACCCCGACAATTCAAATTTTTGCAGCAACTGCGGCGCTCCGCTGGCGAAAGGCTCCAGTGCGCCTCCCCCACTGCATCAGGAGGCGCAGAAACCGCCACAACCGCCTCAGCCCATTCAACAGTCCACACCTCAGCCTACTCAGGTTCCGGCGCCGCCTGCCTGCTACGAGATGCGGACACCGGCGGACAAGCCAGCGCTGCCCGCCTGGTTCTTCATCGGCCTGGCAGTGTGCGGCATAGCGTGCCTGTACTGCGTCTTCGCCTTAGCGACACGCTCCGTAGATTATAATTGCACCAGCAACGAGGGATACGGCGATGTCACCAACTATTATGCCAATGCGAAATGCCGCGACGGATTTCACCTGCTGAGCGCAAGAGGCTGGTACCATGGGGTATACTCCGATATGAGCGAAGATGAAGCCATAGACAGAGCTACAGACCTGGCGATATCCGAGGCTGACGACAACTACAACATACTCGTCCTCTCAATAATGGGTGGAGCGATTCTCGCAGGCATACTATTGACCGTCCTGACACTCTCTTTGCGCCGCAAAAAAATGAAAATCACCCGACAAAACTACCCGCCGGCCCAATAGCTTCCCACGAACATGAAGGCATAAGATTATCCATAAATGTCCATTACAATCGTTGCATTGAATAACATTGACTATAAAGAAAGTGTTTATCTCCATGTGTTTTTTTGATAAAAATGGGGGGGTAAATAAAAAATTCGTAACTTTGTGAGCCGTCAAATTGGATTTATGTCACTTTTGGCGGCTCGCAATCTATACAAACATTTCTATATCATGCTGAAACACAACGTATTTACGGGAATATTCGCCACCGGCCTATGCCTATCGCCGATGCCCCTTTCCGCTCAGGAGGCCACCGACTCCGTAAGTCCTGCCGTCAACCTTCAGGAAGTAGTGGTAGTGGGCGAGCGTGCGTGGATTGAAGGCGACAAAGCCGTCTTCATCCCCACCAAAAAAGAGAAAAACCTTGCAGACAGCCCCTCGTCGCTGGTAGAGCGTATGCACATCCCCACGGTGATAGTGGATCGAGGCCAAATAAAGTCGTTGTCCGGGCACAATGTTGCCATCTACATAAACGGGGTGGAGGCGGAAGGGATAGACCTATCCACCTTCTGGCCCAAGCAGACCATCCGCGTGGAGTATCTGGACCATCCCTCGGACCCCAGATACAGGAACGCGCCGGCGGTGCTTAACTTCGTGATGACGGAATACGAAGTAGGCGGCGTGAGCCGCGCCCACGCATTCCAGACAGTCCCCAATTCGGGCAGTTACGACATCAGCTCCAAACTGGTGTACAGGAAAATGACCTTCGGAATGACCCTGAGCGGCGGCTATTCCCGCAACCACAGCACCAGGTATTCCGGCTCGAAGGATTACCGGGATATCTGGTACGGCAATGAGAAGTTCGACCTTATCTCCAACAGCCTCACCGGCCACTCCTATAGCCGCTCGGAGGACCTGGCGGCAGCCCTCAACGCCCGCTATCGCTCGGACAAGACCATTATCACCCACACAATGGGCCTCAAGTACGAGCATAATCCGGGCAGCGGCTCCGCCGATGCCGATGACTGGACTCCCCGGCTGTTCGACTCACATTCCTCCGTGAGCGGAAACAGGAGCCATTCGCTGTCGCCGCAGCTCTCCGGAACATATGTTTTCCTGTTTAACCCCACCTGGACGCTAAACCTCGGTTGGAACTACTCCTACAGCCATGTGAACCGGTCCTCTTTCTATCAGGCGGAGAACCTGAAAGAGATACTCAACAGCTCGCGCGGCAACACCAACAGCGGTGTGCTGAACGCGACGGTGCAGTATATGGTGAACCCTGATAAAATAAGCCTCGGACTGATGCTCAATTCCAAGATGGACCGCTACGCTACGGAGTACAGCGGGTCGGCCGACACACGCAATCTGCAGTGGAACGGGACCACCGACGCCAGCCTGGCGCTGCGGTGGATGCTGTCCAGAAAATTATTCCTATCGCTGGACCCCGGCGTGCTGGTGAATTACTGGCACCTCTTCGGAAGCGAGATTTACACCGATGTGAAACCCAAGGCCTCCGGAGGTATTCTTTATAACCCCTCGCGCCACTTCTCCATCAACGGCAATCTGTCTTACTTCTGGATGTCTCCCGGTCCCAGCGAGACCGGCGACGTGACGGTGCGGGTAGACGAACTGACATGGCTCCTCTCCAACCCGAAGCTCCGCGGCAATTCCTACTGGAACTCCGGACTGTATCTGACATGGATGCCGAGAAATGACTTCAACACGACGTTGATTATAGGCTATAACCATTCCGACAACGAATCCATAACGACCTATCGGGCCGCGGACAAGGAAATGGGCGGCGTACTGAAGAGTTACGAGAACGGTGCATTCGAAGACTCTTTCGGCATTGACTGGTTCATCCGCTGCTATTTCTTCAACAACAATCTGTCCCTCAACCTGCAGCCCACTTACCGTTATCAGAAAATCCACGGACCCTACGCAGACCATTGCTCGTTCTTCCGTATGCGCGGAAACGCCCGCTACACCTTAGGCGACTTCGAGGTGAACCTGTCCTACAACGGTCCGGAAAAATGGATGACCAACGGAGGGATGAATAAGACCTGGCACGCGGACGAATGGTCCTTGGGATTCGCATACGGCAACGGTGACCTGAATCTGCACTTGTGGGTGGACGACATTTTCCACAAAAACTACAAGAGCTGGAACAAAATGAACACCGGAGTGTACAGCGAGCGCTATGACCGCCTAAACACAGGGCGCAGTATCAAGGTGTCGGTGACATATACCATAGGCTACGGTAAGAAGATAGACCGCAACATAGATATTTCCGGCCCCTCGGAAGTAAAGTCCGCCATCATCGGCAACTGAACCGGTCTTCGAAACCCGGACAGGTAAAAAAATCGGACGCACCTGAGATGCGTCCGATTTTTTATCTGTAATCGTACCGGCGGAACCGGGGAATCAAAGGTTACGTCCGTGACAATTCTTGTACTTCTTGCCGGAACCGCAGGGACATGGGTCGTTGCGGCCTACCTTAGGTTCGGCTTTGCGGGGCTGGACCGGGCCTTGCTGACGGCCTGCGTTCTGCGCGGCCTGGCGCTGCGCCTGTGCCTGCGCGTCGTAGCTGTCGCGTGTAGTGGAATAGTTGGCGTAGGGGTTAGTGGATGTGTAGCCATTGTATTCGCGACGCATCTGCTGCATATTGTTGCCGGCAGCCGCGAGACGTGCGTGCTGCTGTGCCTTGGCCTGTTGCTGCTGTGCAGCCTGTTCCTCGGCCTTGGCCTTGGCGGCAGCCTGAGCCTCCTCGAAGTCAGGCACCGCGAGGCGTCCGCGCATAAGGGTAGACACCGACTTGGAATTCATGTCATGAAGCATGGTCTTCCAAAGCTCGTAAGCCTCCAGCTTGTAGATTACCAGCGGGTCTTTCTGCTCGTAAGATGCGTTCTGTACGGACTTACGCAATTCGTCCATGGCGCGGAGCTGTTCCTGCCAAGCCTTGTCGATGGCGCTGAGCAGCACCTGCTTCTCCCAGGCCTTTGTGAGTGAACGGCAATCCGTATCGTATGCCTCCTGGAGGTCGGTGCGCAGATATATGCCTTTGCGGCCATCGGTCATAGGTATGCCCACGAGGCCCTTCGCGTTCTGGTTGTCCACGAAATTGCGTATCCAGGGAATGGCCTTTTCGCGCATCTTCTCCTTGTTGCGGTCCATGGCTTTCATGGCGGCGTCGGCTATGGCGTCTGTCATGTCACTGACATTCATCTTCACAGCCTCCTCGCGGGTGAAGGGCAGCTCCATAGCGAAGGTCTTGAGCGTCTCTTCGGAGAGGATGTCGTATTCGTTGGTATAAGCAGATGCGAGTTCCTGCGACTGCTCGTAAATCATATTCGCTATGTCGGTGCCTATACGCTCACCCTTGAGGGCGTTCTGGCGACGTCCGTACACGCCTTTACGCTGGGCGTTCATCACATCGTCGTATTCCACAAGACGCTTACGTATGCCGAAGTTATTCTCTTCCACACGTTTCTGAGCGTTCTCGATGGAGCGGGACACCATCTTGGACTCAATCATGTCACCCTCCTTGAAACCGAGACGGTCCAGTGTCTTCACCACTCGCTCGGAAGCGAACAGACGCATCACCTGGTCCTCGAAGGAGACGAAGAACACCGAGGAACCCGGGTCACCCTGACGACCGGCACGACCGCGAAGCTGACGGTCCACACGACGTGATTCGTGACGCTCGGTACCTATGATGGCGAGACCGCCGGCCTCTTTCACCTCCGGGGTGAGCTTGATGTCGGTACCTCGTCCGGCCATATTGGTGGCTATGGTCACAGTTCCGGTCTTACCGGCCTGCGCCACGATATCGGCCTCCTTCTGGTGCAGTTTGGCGTTCAGCACCTGGTGAGGGATTTTGCGCAGGTTGAGCATCTTGCTAAGGAGCTCGGAAATCTCTACGGAGGTGGTACCCACCAGTACGGGACGCCCTACCTTGACCATGGCCTCCACTTCGTCAATCACGGCCGCGTATTTCTCCTTCTTGGTGCGATAGACGCGGTCGTTCATGTCGTTGCGGATTACAGGGCGGTTGGTGGGTATTTCCACCACTTCGAGCTTATAGATGTCGTAGAACTCGCCGGCCTCGGTCATAGCGGTACCGGTCATACCCGCGAGCTTGCGGTACATACGGAAGTAGTTCTGCAGGGTAATCGTCGCGAAGGTCTGTGTGGCGGCTTCCACCTTCACGCCCTCCTTGGCCTCTATGGCCTGGTGCAGGCCATCGGAGTAGCGGCGGCCCTCCATGATACGGCCTGTCTGCTCGTCTACGATTTTCACCTTGCCATCGTCTATAACGTATTCCACGTTAATGTCAAAGAGGGTGTAAGCCTTCAGGAGCTGATTGACGGTATGCACACGCTCGGCCTTTATGGAGTAGTTCTGCAGGAGGTCGTCCTTTTTCTGAATCTTGGCTTCTTTGTCAAGGTTTTCGTTCTCCACGGCACTGAGCTGGGCTGCTATATCGGGGAGGATGAAGAACTCAGGGTCGTCGGTGGTACCGGTAAGGACCTCGATGCCCTTGTCGGTAAGCTCGATGGAGCGGTTCTTCTCGTCAATGACGAAGAAGAGGGGTTCCACCGCTACGGGCATTTCGCGGTTGTTGTCGGCCATGAATTTGGCTTCCACCTTGAGCATGAGCTGCTTCACTCCGTCCTGACTGAGGAATTTGATAAGGGGGCCGTATTTGGGGAGCGCCTTGTAAGTGCGGAATAGAGCCAAGCCGCCTTCTTCTTCGAGCTGTTTGGCGGTGACGGGTTTGCCGTCCGGATTCTGACCGTGGTCATATTTGGCCACCTCCTTGGGGTCATCGCTCCATGCGGCGGCCAGTTTACCCTTGGCTTCTATGAGGAGGTTGTTGGCGAGCTTGCGCTGTGCCTCCACCACTTTCTGCACATTGGGCTTGAAGCTGTTGAACATCTGGTCATCTCCCTTGGGTACAGGACCGGAGATAATGAGAGGGGTACGTGCATCGTCAATGAGTACGGAGTCCACCTCATCCACAATAGCGTAGTAGTGGTCCTCCCTCTGCACCAGCTCGGAGGTCTGAGCGGCCATATTGTCGCGCAGGTAGTCAAAGCCGAACTCGTTGTTGGTACCGAAAGTAATGTCCGCCTTATATGCCGCGCGGCGGTCGGCGCTGTTCGGTTCGGTCTTGTCTATACAGTCTACCGAGAGGCCGTGGAATTGGTAGAGGGGGCCCATCCATTCGGAGTCACGCTTGGCCAGATAGTCATTCACAGTCACCACGTGGACGCCTTCGCCGGTAAGGGCGTTGAGGAACACAGGCAGAGTAGCCACGAGGGTCTTGCCCTCACCGGTGGCCATCTCGGCTATGTTGTTGGACACCTTCCTGTCACCCTGGAGAATACCGTGAAGCACCTGTCCGCCGATAAGCTGCACGTCGTAGTGTACCATATCCCACTTCATAAGGTTACCTCCGGCCATCCACTCATTCTTGTAGATAGCCTTGTCTCCTTCGATAGAGACAAAGTCCTTGCCTGCGGCTGCGAGGTCGCGGTCAGCCTGAGTGGCAGTCACCTCGATGGTGTCATTCTCCTTGAAACGGCGGGCTGTCTCCTTGACCACGGCGAACACTTCCGGGAGCGCGGCATCAAGTTTCTGGGCGTAGAGCGAGAAGTACTGCTCCTTGAGGTCGTCGATTTTACGCCATAGCGGTTCACGCTTGTCATAGTCCAGGGTCTCGATTTCCTTGCGGGTATCGGCTATCTGGTCCTTGTAAGTCTGAGCTGCGCCACGAATATCGTCACGTATGACGTCGATGCGGTGGCGGAGTTCATCGTTGCTTATCGAAACGATTTCCTCTGAAATAGGATTGATTTCCTTGTTCAGTCTGTCCCAGAGGGGGCGTACAGCCCTTTCACTCTGGTCTCCGAAAATCTTCTTAAGAATCGTACTGAATCCCATAAAAATAATGTAAATATATGTATATCAACGCATTTCAACTCCGAAGCGAATGGTGCCCCGGAGGTGTCAGCGAAATTGTCAGGCAAAGTTACTAAAAATCTACGGATTAGCCAATTTATTAAAGCATTTTCACCTATTTTACCGCGCATCAAGCAGCGAAAAAGAATCGGCAACCTTGTAAAGCCGCCGATTCCTTTTTCAGCGGGTTCTTCAGGAACCGCATATCGCCGTCTGGTCAGTGGGCCTCAAGCCAGTTCCGACCTACTCCCATGGAAGCGGCGAGCTTTACTTTGCCGGAATACGCGCCCTCCATCTGCCGTATCACCAGCTCCTGCATCGCCGGCAATTCGTCGGGGACGACACTGAAGTTAAGCTCGTCGTGTACCTGCATGGTCATGACGCTCTTCATCCCCCTCTCCCTCATCTCGGCGTGTATGCGGACCATGGCTATCTTGATAATGTCGGCGGCAGAGCCTTGTATGGGCGCGTTAATGGCGTTGCGCTCGGCATAGCCTCTGACCACCGGATTGCGGCTGTTGATGTCGGCCAGACGGCGCCGCCGTCCGTGGATAGTGGTGACGTATCCCTGCTCTCGGGCACGCTCGATGCTTCGGTCCATGTAGTCGCGTATTGTCGGGAAAGTACGGAAATATCCGTCAATCAGCTCCTTGGCCTCCACGCGGGGTATGTTCAGACGGTTTGCGAGACCGAAAGGGGAGATGCCGTAGAGGATGCCGAAATTGGCCGTCTTGGCCTTACGCCGCTGGTCGGGAGTGACGCTCCGCATATCCTCGTGGTATATCCTGGCGGCTGTAATGGCGTGTATGTCCCTGTCGTGTTCGAAAGCATCGAGCATCACCGGGTCCGAGGCCATGTCGGCCACGAGGCGCAACTCTATCTGGCTGTAGTCCGCCGAAAGGAAAATCTGTCCGGAGTCCGGTATGAAAGCCTTGCGTATGTCACGGCCCATCTCGTCGCGCACAGGTATGTTCTGCAGGTTGGGGTCCGAGGAGGAGATGCGGCCTGTGGATGTAACAGTCTGGTTGTAAGTGGTGTGTATCTTTCCCGTAGCAGAGTTTATCCATCCGGGCAACGCAGTGAGATAGGTGCTGAGCAACTTTTTAATCTGCCTGTATTCCAGTATCTTGGCCACAATAGGATGCGCGGACACGAGCTTCTCCAGCACCTCTTCGGAAGTGGAATACTGTCCGGTTTTGGTCTTCTTGGCCTTGGGGTCCAGTTTCAAACGGTCGAACAGGACCTCGCCCACCTTTGCAGGAGAACCTACGTTAAACTCCACACCGGCAAGAATATGGATTTCATTTTCAAGCGATGCAAGTCGTCCGCGCATAGACCCGGCGGCCTCGTCAAGGGCCTGCACGTCTATACGGACCCCCGTGCGCTCCATATCCGCGAGAACAATGGCCAAAGGCAATTCAATGTCGGAATACAGGGCCTGCATCCCCTCCATCTCTATATGAGTCCTGAGAGGGAAGTAAAGGTCGAAAACAGCGGCGGCCTGCTCCCCGGCCCATGCCATGAGGCTGTCGGAGTCCACAAAGGCGAGACTCATACGCCTGGCGCCCTTCCCCAGCAGTTCGTCCGGACTCTTGACCATGCGGTTCAGGTAATGGCCGGCCAGCACAGGTACACCGTGACCGCCCTCGGCATCCAGCACATAGTGGGCCAGACTTATGTCAAAGTAATTGGCGGGCACAAAGTCGCTGTCCGGCAAAAGATTGCGTAGAATCACATACTCCCTTTTAATGTCGGCCCCGATAGTGACAAGAGCCTTGTCGGCCATAAGACGCGCCATGAGTCCGGAAGCGCCAGGCCGTGAAGCGGGGAGATAGTAGACCTTGTCGGAAGCGAGCGCAATAGCCCAGCCTTCGGGAACGGCGGTCATGTCCGAGAGGCCGTCGGCCAACGAAAGCACAGCATACCGTCCGGCATCGCGCACTTCCGTCTCCAGGACATCGAGGTCAGGAGCCGGAAGAGCCTTCAGTTCGGCCGTGACCGGTGTATTGATAACCTGAGAGAGCTCATCGGAAGAGTCAAACAGAGAGCCTTGCACCGCGCCTCCACGAGGCTGTGAGGGGGAGACGGCATCCTGCGGGCTCCCTTTTATACGCTCCATGACACGGCGCTCCAGTGTGCGGAACTCCAACTCGCGGAAAATGCGGCACAGCTCCTCGGTGTCCTCGGAGCGACGCACCAGGTCTTCAGGAGACGCATCCACAGGCACATCCGTGCGTATAGTGGCCAGATATTTGGAAAAGACTATCTGCTCAGTGTTCTCCTCCACCTTTCGACGGAGAGCGCCCTTCAGGGAATCCACACCGGCTATCAGCTCCTCCACTGTGCCGAACTGAGCCACCAGTTTCATGGCCGTCTTCTCGCCCACACCGGGACAACCGGGTATATTGTCCACCTTGTCGCCCATAAGAGCCAGGATGTCAATGACCTGTTCAGGTCGGGAAATACCATACCTTTCACACACCTGTTCAGGCCCGCGCAACTCAAACTCATTGCCCCTGTAAGCAGGCTTATACTGGAACACATCGGGGGAGACAAGCTGTCCGAAATCCTTGTCGGGAGTCATCATATACGTCTGGAAACCGGCCTGCGAGGCACGCACCGACATGGTGCCTATCACATCGTCGGCCTCATAGCCGGGCACCTCAAGCACCGGGATTCGGTAGGCGCCGATTATCCTCTTGATAATGGGTATGGAGAGCTTGATGTCCTCGGGGGTAGCCTCCCGCTCCCCCTTGTATGCCTCGTAAGCCTCGTGGCGGAAAGTGGGTCCCGCCGGGTCAAAGCAGACGGCGATGTGGGTGGGTTTCTCCTTGCGGAGCAATTCTTCGAGGGTGTTTACAAAACCGAATATGGCAGAGGTGTTGAACCCTGTACTGGTGGTGCGGGGCATCTTGATAAGGGCATAGTAGGCCCTGAAAATCAGAGCGTATGCGTCAAGCAGAAACAGTCTGGGCTTATTGTCGGGAAAGTCTGGCATGGGAGTTCCGGTATAAGGTTACGGAGCAAATCGCCCCGGGTGTGAGAGCAAAATTACCAATTAAATTCCAAAAGCCAAAAAATTTTTATATCTTTGCACTGATTTTCGCATAACATACCCATGACCTTTCAAGAAATCACAGCTGAGTTGTCTGCCGAGATAGGTAGCCTGAACGAGATAATAGCGAAGGCGCTGCACTCTGAGGACACACCGTTAATGAACGAGATTACCGGACGTTATCTGCAAACCAAAGGGAAGCAGATACGCCCCGTCATGGTTATGCTATGCTCGCGTATGTTCGGGGACATAGACGGGCAGGTACTCCACGCAGCCGCCTCCCTGGAACTGCTGCACAACGCCTCCCTTATACACGACGACGTGGTGGACGAGACCAAGAGGCGCCGTGGCCGCGACACCATCAACGCCGTGTGGGACAACCACATCGCCGTCCTGGTGGGGGACTTTTTCGTCTCGGCAGCCCTGGCCGAAGCCGTGCGCACCAATAATCTGGAAATCGTGAAATCCCTGTCCGCCTTAGGCAAAGAGCTGTCGCAAGGCGAGATACACCAGATTTGCAACGCCCGCGACCATTCGTTCCTCACAGACAGTTACTTCACGGCCATCCACAAGAAGACGGCCTCTCTGTTCATGCACTGCGCCCTTGTAGGAGCCAATGCCCACGGCATAGACTACGAGGAGGCCCGCCCGCTGATAGAATACGCCGAGATGCTGGGACTCTGCTTCCAGATACGTGACGACATATTCGACTACTTCCCCTCCGTGCAGACCGGCAAGCCCAGCGGCAACGACCTGCGCGAAGGCAAGGTGACCCTCCCGCTGCTCCTGGCCCTACAGACCGCTCCCGCCCGGGAGGCCGAGGAGATGAAAGCCATGTTGCGCGACACCGAGGAGCTGAGCGAGGAGCAGATACGCACCCTCACCACATTCGCCCACACACATGGCGGCATAGAAGCCGCATACCAAAGCATGGCCGACATACACACCCGCGCCCTGCCTCTGCTGGAAAAATACCCTGACACCCCCGCCCGTCAGGCCTTGCACGACCTGTTCGGATTCATCATCTCAAGAGAAAGCTGATGGGTGCCGCTCACACATCTCTCAAACCCTGTCTGGAACCTGACCGCATAGAGGCCGGCTGCGACGAAGCCGGACGCGGTTGTCTGGCCGGCCCCGTAGCCTGCGCCGCCGTAATCCTCCCGCCCGGATTCAGCCATCCCCTCTTGGCCGACTCAAAGAAGCTGACCGAGAAGCAGCGTAACATACTCCGCCCTATAATAGAGCGGGAAGCGCTGAGCTGGTGTGTGGTCATGGTATCGGCCGAGGAAATAGACCGCATCAACATCCTGCAAGCCTCTATCACCGGCATGCAACGCGCCGTGAGCGGACTGACCATACGTCCGGACCACATCCTGGTAGACGGCAATCGCTTCACTCCGCACCCCGACGGCATACCGCACACCACAATCGTGCACGGCGATGCCCTGTATGCCTCCATAGCCGCAGCCTCTGTGCTGGCAAAAACCCACCGCGACGAACTGATGCGACACCTGGCGGAAGAATACCCGCAGTACATGTGGCAACAGAACAAGGCATATCCCACGGCAGCCCACCGAAAAGCAATAGCCGAGCATGGTCCGTGCCCCTATCACCGCAAATCCTTCAGACTCGTCTGAACACGAATATTCATCAACTCCTCAGATATTTGAACCATTAATGATTTAAACCTCACAGACATGGCACAGCAATGGTATATACTTTACAACGGACAGCAGGTAGGCCCTATGTCCAAGGAACAACTCATTTCCTACGGTCTGACTCCTAACTCCCAGGTATGGGCCACAGGCATGGCCAATTGGGTACCCGTGTACACACTGCCCGAGCTGATGAGCCTCATCAACCCGGTCAACAACGGTGTCTCCGGCGGTCCTGCCGGAGGGCCCCAGGGCTTTACAGGAGCAACCGGCGGCCCGGTACCCCCCTTGAATCCCGGCGCCAGCGGCCCAGGCAACTACGCGGCGCCCAAGGATAAGACCACAGCAGGCCTGCTGGCGCTTCTGCTCGGCAGCATAGGCATCCAGTACTTCTATCTGAACAAACCCGTGGCCGGCATCCTATCCATAGTCATCAGTATCGTCACCTGCGGTGTATGGAGCATCATTCCCTTTATCCAGGGCATCATGATGCTCACAATGAGCCAGCAAGACTTCGACCGCAAGTTCGTGTACACCAACTCGGCTTTCCCCATCTTCTGACCCGCACCCGCACACTCATTTGCCTGCACGCGCACGAGGCCACACCACCTCATGCGCGCGTGCGCATACAATAATCGATATGCCGACATACCCCGACCCGGGAGTTTGGCCGTTTGGCGGATTTTAAGTAACTTTGCTCAATCATGACACGTAAGGACTTCGAAATAATGGCTCCCGTGGGCTCCCGCGAGAGCCTTGCCGCCGCATTGGATGCGGGGACCGATGCCGTGTACTTCGGCGTGGAGGGACTGAATATGCGCTCCCGCTCCAGTGCCAACTTCACCTTGGACGACCTTAAGGAGATTGCCGGCCTCTGCTCCTCCGCAGGCGTAAAAACCTACCTTACAGTCAACACGGTGATGTATGACTCGGACCTGCCTCTGATGCGCCGCATCATAGACACGGCACGCGAGGCAGGCATTACGGCCATAATAGCCAGCGATATAGCCGCCATCGAATATGCCCGCGACACAGGCGTGGAGGTACACATCTCCACCCAGGTGAACATCACCAACACCGAAGCGGTGAGATTCTACGCCCGCTGGGCCGACGTGATGGTGTTGGCCCGCGAACTGAACATGGAACAGGTGGCGGAAATATCCCGCGCCATACGCAGCGAGGGAATCACAGGTCCCGGAGGCAAACCCGTGGGCCTGGAAATGTTCTGCCACGGCGCCCTGTGCATGGCCGTCTCCGGCAAGTGCTACATGAGCCTGCACGAAATGAACTCATCGGCCAACAGGGGAGCCTGCGGACAAGTCTGCCGCCGGTCCTATCGCCTCACAGACGCCGAGACAGGTGACGAGATAGTGGTGGACAACAAATACCTGATGAGTCCCAAAGACTTGAAAACCATACACTTCCTGAACAAGTTGGTGGATGCCGGAGTGACGGTGTTCAAGATTGAGGGACGCGCCCGCGGTCCCGAATACGTGCGCGAGGTGGTGAGCTGTTACGACGAGGCCCTGAAGGCTATCTGCGACGGCACATATTCCCGCAAACTGATTGACGCATGGGACGCACGTCTGGCCAAAGTGTTCAACCGTGGTTTCTGGGATGGCTACTATATGGGACAGCGCCTTGGCGAATGGAGCCACAAGTACGGCTCCTCGGCCACACGTGTCAAGAGATATGCCGCACGCGCCGTACGCTATTTCTCAAAACTGGGTGTGGCCGAATTCAAACTCGAGGCCGGCGAACTCACTCCCGGCACAGAGATTATTATCACCGGGCCCACCACCGGCGCCCTATTCCTCACTCCGGAGGAAATACGTGTGGACCTCAAGAGTGTGGAACGGGTACGCAAAGGAGAATCCTTCTCCATCCTCGTGCCGGCTAAAGTACGCCCATCCGACCGTCTGTATGTATGGGAGGAAACCTCTGTCAACAAACAACAATAAAAACTCTAAATATCCATGAACAAAGTAGTTATAATCGGAGCAGGCGGCGTAGGCACCGTTGTGGCCCACAAGTGTGCGCAGCATCCCGAGGTATTCGGCGAGGTAGTGATAGCCGCCCGCACCCTGAGCAAATGCCAGGCTCTGGTAGACAAAATAGGCAAACCCAATTTCAGCGCCGACCGTGTGGACGCCGACTCCGTGGAGGAACTCTGCGGACTCTTCCGCCGTCACAGACCCGTGCTATGTATAAATGTGGCCCTTCCATATCAGGATTTGACAATCATGGAAGCGTGCCTGCAATGCGGCGTCAACTATCTGGACACAGCCAACTATGAACCCAAGGAGGAGGCTCACTTCGAGTACTCCTGGCAGTGGGCCTACCGAGACCGCTTCGAGAAGGCCGGACTCACCGCCATCCTGGGCTGCGGATTCGACCCCGGTGTCAGCGCCATCTTCGTGGCTTACGCCGCAAAGCACCACTTCTCCGAGATGCGGTATCTCGACATCGTGGACTGCAACGCCGGCAACCACGGCAAGGCTTTCGCCACCAACTTCAACCCCGAAATCAACATCCGCGAGATTACCCAGAAGGGCAAATACTGGCAGGACGGCAAGTGGGTGGAGACCGAAAACCTGGAAATCCACCGCCCTCTGAACTACCCCAACATAGGCCCGAGAGAGAGCTATCTGCTCTACCACGAGGAGCTGGAGAGCCTCGTGCTGAACTTCCCCACCATCCGCCGCGCACGCTTCTGGATGACCTTCGGCCAGGAATACCTCACCCATCTGCGCGTGATTCAGGACATAGGCATGGACCGCATAGACCCCGTGATGTACGAGGGCCGCGAGATTATACCTATCCAGTTCCTCAAGGCCGTGCTTCCCGACCCCGGCACATTAGGCGAGAACTATACCGGCGAGACATCCATAGGCTGCCGCATATCCGGCCTCGGCAAGGATGGCAGACCCACCACTTACTACATATACAACAACTGCTCCCACCAGGAGGCATATAAGGAAACGGGCGCCCAGGCAGTGAGCTACACTACCGGAGTACCCGCAATGGTCGGCGCGATGATGTTCCTCACCGGCAAATGGGTAATGCCCGGCGTACGCAACGTAGAGGAGTTCGACCCGGACCCATTCCTGGAAGAACTGGCCAAAAACGGACTCCCCTGGCACGTGCTGACAGACGTGGACCTCGAGGTAGACTGACCCCTGCCTTTCAGAAGAAGTCCCGGGGGTCAAGAGGCGGACAGGCACTGGCTGTGAACGCTTCCTCCGGAGTGCCCGGATACTCGGCCATCATCTGCTCGTGAGTGGCATACTCCCTGCGTTTGGAGTGATACCAGTTCAACCCCTCCAGAGTCACCCCCGGCTTTGACAACAATGCCCGTTCATATTCATCCATATCCGCTATAAGCTGCCGGCGCTCCCGCTCATCCGCGAAGGGGCGCCGGTAGATTTCTATCTCATACCAGGGAACGAACACCGGCGTCTTGTCGCTCTCTCCCCTCACAGCCCGCTGCCATTCCCGCGCAAAGAAATTGTCCTCCCCGTCGGCTGTACTTTCCATCACTATCAGCGTCTCGGGCTCCAATGCCACCGAGCCGGCGATGCTGCGCACCGTGGCCGCCGCAGTATCCTCATCCCCCTCGCCCCAGAAGGCGACCTCGCTCAGATGCGCCATCTGGTAATTGCCGCTGCGGACCGAATTGGAGGCCAATGCCGAGGCCACCGTCACCTTGCACTCCCGCGCGGCGATAAAATTTATGTTGCGGCTTCCCTCGAAAGGAGTGAAAGCGAACTCCTTCGGGTTCTCCCCCTTCAGCCCTGCCGGGTAATTGCGCAGCAGCATCGAATACATGCCCCTGATATTAGCCGAGGCATCCTTGACATGGCCGCAAATCAGAGAGTTCCAGCCCGTGTGGCGCACCAGCTGCATCCAGGCCATGTACACCTGCACCAGGGTGCTTCCTCCCCACTGCCTGGCCTTCAGCATGATAAGGCGTATAGGCTTGCCGGAGCGTCGCTGCCGCTCCATAATCCCGGCCACCCTACGCTGAGGCGCATTAAGGAGGAAGGGGACTGTGGCCCCGGTCAGCTTGTCCGTTATCCGAACACACTCCTCGCACCAGCGCGGAAAATCTTCCATATATCTATCCTCAGGGTGTAACTCTTTCATCTCGATATGCTGATTTTACGTATTTCCGAAACCTCGCCGCTCAAGGAGACACAGAGACTATCCTGCCCCTGCATCAGCCCGTCGGCATCCTGAGCCAAAGCCAATCGGACCGCCAGGGCATCGCGTACCGTTCCTCTCACTCTGCCGGAACAAAGGGTGCCGCACAGCCCGTTGGACAGTGTATAGGACACCTCCCGGCCACTTAACCGGAGGGTCACAACGCGCAGCCAGGAGCCCTCCGGCATCTCGGTTTCCGTCTCATAGCGGACCTCGGCGGCACCTCTTTCCGAATCAAGAGTGCGGATATGCGCGACCCCCTGCGCGTCCACGGCAAACACAAGAGAGGAAGAATACACACCCGGCAGCGGCAGATAGCTCTCCCCACGGGTATAGAGATGTCCGCAAGTGAGTACTTTCGTTTCCCCCGTACCCGCAATCCACAGTTCCCGGTAAGCATTGCTCCACAGCAGCGCCTCCACACCGCTCAGATGCGAAAACACCACCGGGGCGGAAAAATCCCTGATACACAACAGCGTACCTGTCTGAGTAAGCGCATACACCCCTTCCGGCGTAGAGACCCACAGCTCCCGGTGGCTCAGCGGCTCCTGGCCCACAAGCCTTGAATTGGTGTGATTGCCCTCCTTGTCGTGACAGAGCGCCGCGATGCCACGGTCCGTACTCGCATAGATATACTGACGTGTGTAGGCACCTCCGCCGCAACGCTGGGGCCTTAAGGAGCGCACACGTCCGCCCATACCTGCAGTGTGGCTCTTCAGCACGAAAGGGTTGCCGCGCATAGAGGTATAGAGGCCGTCCCGCCAGGCGGCGTGCAGAAACTCGCCGTAACCCAAGAGGCAGTCCGCACCCGCATCGGCCATAGGCATAGTCTCCTCGTAACGCTCAAGCGCGGAATCGAAAATCATGTCTGTACCGTTCCGCAGCGCCTGAATCCCGGTGGTCGCAGGCTCCAGCAGAGTCAACATTCCGTAAGGCATCTCCGCGACCTCAGCATCTATATCCGAAGCCCCCTTCACCGGAGGTGAAAACGTAAGGTATGCCTGCTGATTGTCATGTCCGAAGGCCGCATTGTTGTGGTTCCCGCTCAGAGACTCCGGCTCGCGGCTCACCCACACCTCCACGCCGGTCACCACTTCGCTCCAGGCATCGGGAACACTTCCGCTGAGAGACAGTCTTATGGTATAGCCGCTCGCAGACAGAGTGCCTTCCGCCGTTCCGCTCGCTTTCCCCTTGGCATCCGCCACCACTGTCAATGTCACCCTCTCGCCACCTTCGCGTTGCGGAGGCGCCACACGCACCGGTTCGCTCACACGGAACAGGGTGCCGTCCCACAAGCGCAAGGCCAGCCGCACATTCACCGGCTCTATCCATCTCCCTTCCCCTCGCAGACGCGCGCACAGCCGCTTCCAGGCGTCTGTCCAGGCCCCGATGGCCCGCTCGGTAATCCCCTGCGGGGCAGGTGAGGTCAATTCCGTCAGCGACTCGGGAAACTTCACCGCCTCTATCTTTTCTGTCAGCGTTCTGCCCTTCTCCACACTCACGCCGAATCCCGGCAGAGCAGGCAGGCTTCCCATCCATCTGTAACCCTCGGATGTACGCGCCACATACACGCAACCGCCGTCAGCCAATAGAAAAACCACAAACCGGCCGGCCGCCGCCCCTTCCTTTACTTTCTGCTCCACCCGTCCCAAAAATCGCGCTGCCTCCTTGCCTCCCGACAAAGACACATAAAGAGCGCCGTCATCCTCCTGGGCGAACAGATAGGTCTCCCCCTCCATGACATCGGTAAACACAGGTGTCAGCCCGGTAGAATGTATCTCTTCGGGAATACCTACCGCCTTCAGAGCCATACCTGCGGGGCGCAGATTGTGGCACACCGAGGTCTCACCGCCGGGCGCCGCCCCTTCCCTCAGGGGGAGCAGCGGCTTCGGAACATAATTCGCTGTCTTTTTCATTTCTTGTCGTTTTTAATCAGTTTATCGCGTTCCAGTACAAAACTGCGGAACGAGGCAAGTATGTCCAGCATCGACACTACGGCGTTCTCCAGCTCCGTGCGCAACATTCCCTCGCCGCTTGCCGAGGAAGATTTGCCGCGAAGAGCACCGGTGGCACCGCTTATCTCGTCGAACAGCTGCAACTGCATCCGCAGCATCTCCGTGGCGCCGCTCCCCACAGCTCCCGAAGCTGTGACCTGCTGCGGCATCATTCCCTTGGCCGTGCGCTTGAAGGGGAGTATGCCGTTGGGGTTGGCCCAGATACGGCGCAGGTCTCTCCATGTGAACCCTTCAGGCAACTGGTCCGCCGGATACAGCAGCACACCCTTCGCCGACGAGGAGATGATATGGTCCAGAAGCGAGATAAGACGGTTCACATATTTCTGCTGGTCTATGACATCCTCCACCAAAGAATGTACCTCTCCGTCTATAAGGGGATAGAAGCGCAGCGCGAAGGGGGGCTTCTGTCCCGACGCAAGGGTGTGGGTCTCAAGCAATTCCCCCGCAGGAGTAAGCCATCGGCACACCCACTTCTCCTCCACGCGATGCCTCCACCGCAGAGGCTCCGTTCCTACCTCCGCGCGTGCCCTGTTCAGACCCTCCAGACGCTCCAGGGCATCCACCCCGTCGGCGTACACGCTTGCCCGCACAGGGTCGTTGACCTCCAGATACTCGAATCCGGTCAATGTCCACAGTTCTATAAGGCGATACGTGTCAGGCATTTCAGGTGTCGCGAAATCCCCCGTCTCAGGAGTCTGTGGCCACGGTCCGCCCATGCCCGCGCCCCGGCGCAATGCCATCTTGAGCGCCCGTACCCGCCGGGGGTCACCATTCCCAAACCGCTCTATGGCCTCCCCGGGACCCATGTCGTGGAGCATACCCAGCAGGCGGCAGTCGCTCCCGTCGGGACAACGGAAAGGGTGGTGGAAAAAGCGTGCCGGACTCACATTCTCCGGTTCTCCGTACTCCAGACGCTGTATGGCTCTGCCACTTATCAGATACTCCTCCAGAGCGCGCGCATCCGTCTCGCTCACCCTCGGCGCATCCTTACCGAAACTCGTGGCGGCAGGCAAGCCTGTCACGCCGGCCTCATCCTGCGGCTCACACATATACCGGTAACGTCCCACAATAGACTTGACCATTTGGCGGATAATGTTATTGGTCACAGGGAGACGTCCCTCCTCGCTCATGCGCTGCTCCTCGCTCAGAAGCCGCCCGTCAGTGCTTCGGCATGGGTCGCCCCACTGCCGTCCGTAGGTAAAGGCCTTGAATCGCTCGCGCCGTTTACGCTCCGCGCCAAGTCCCAGCCATGCTCCGCGGGCCATCTCCAGTGAGCGTACATCCGTCCGGAACATATTTAACTCATCCATATTCATTATTCATTTCTCATTTATATGCAATCTATCCGCAATCACTCGGCAATAAAAAGTCCTCATCCTCGAAAGTGTATCCTCCCTCTGCCGGAGGCGCGGTCATAAACAGACGTTCCAGACGTGCCCCGGGGTCCGGCGACACCGCACTGCGGACGGATGCTTCCAGGCCATAGAGAGTAAGCACATCCCCGTCCAGTACAGCCACCGGGTCTGCCACGGTGCTGCGCCGCAAAGAATCGCGCTGCCTGCGCTCGGCTCCGCTCCCCGGCGCATGAAACACCCTCACAGGGTCCCTCCACTCCGGCAAGCGCACCTCTACAAGCCGCCGGCCTTCCCGGGGCAGACGCAGCGCAAGGCCTCCGGCCGCCGTGTAACGGCACTCCTGCACCTGCTCCTTCAGGTCCCGTACCGGCAGACGTTCTGCAGGCGCCGTACGCAACAGACGCGCATACCACACGCGCAGTTCCTCCGCTATGCGGGCGTCTATATGCTCGTCCGACGCGCACCAGCTCTCGTGTCCGAGGACCGCCAGGCCCCTGGCCCGGCGGATTCTCTCTATCAGTTCTCTCTCCGTATAATGCCTCATCATATAGAAGAAGTCGTCGTTCCTTTATTGCCTATTATACGCGCGTGTGCCTCCGGATAACGCAGAGTCAGACAGCTCGCCTCGGTCATGACCAGCGCCTCGGTGTTGCGCTGGCCGCTGCCGCGCAGGTCCAGGGTCTCCGCATTGAAGGGTATGAATACGTGCTTCTGTATATACTCCGGGTCTACTATCAGGCCATTGCCCGACATTCCCATCACGTCGAAGATGTCCGAATACACCACATACAGCTTGCCGAACTTGCTCTGCAGCTCCGAGAAGTCTATGCCCCAGGATGTGACCTGGTCACGCGCCGTTATCACATGGGTGCGCTCAATCTTGTTCAGCGCCGAAATCAGGTCGCTGCCCGCCATAAGCACCTTGCGGCGGCTGCCTGCCGCTGTTCTCTGCGAAAGTGGCGCGCAGCATATCCACCAGCGCCGAGGAGTCGAAGTTGTCCAGGTCTACTTCTATCTCCCTGCCGGCCTGTTTCCAGACGCCTCCGGTAGTGGTCACCGTCTCCCCCTTTACAGGGTCATAAATCTTGCTCTTGCTCCCGAACAGGAACTGCTTCTCCATACCCAGACGCATATCGTAGACAGCCGCCTCCTGCTGGTCGTTGAAATCCCAGCCTATCTCCTTGTGGCTCAGCTTCATGACCATGCTCTGCTCTATCTGAGCCTTGAATATCTGGCAATAATTGGTACTCTTGGCCGGGAGCGCCGAGAACTGGGGTGTCTGCACATCCAGCTGGGTGGCAGCCCTGCCCATGCGCACTATCTCATCCCCCGCGTCGAGCTGTCCTTCCCTGTCGCTCGTAGCTATCAGTGTGCCATCCGCACGCTTTTCGATTATGTAGAAAAGAATGTCGCCGGGGCGTGCCAGAGCCGTGAATGTGTCGCTCGCCTCAAAACGCGACGGATGCTCCACGGTTATCGCATAGACCGTTCCCTTGGCGCCCTCCACATCACGCGCATGGGCGAAGGCCTTGACTTTATCCTTGTCCGCACGGGTATCCACCGAATAATAGTCCACCTCCATCGAGTCCACGGGACGCGTGTGCCCCAGTCGGCTTATCTGGTCCAGCGGTGTCGCCATGGGACGGACCTTGACTATCGCCTGGTCTATGGCATTGGTCAGCAATGATGGTGAGGCCTCCGCCGCGTTTTCCGTTGTCAGAGGGGTACCCGTCACATGTGTCCCTTTTACTTCGCCTGTTCCCTGTCCGTCTACAAGATTCAAATTCTCGCTCATAAGTAAGTCGTAAAAATTATTTTATACTAAGCCGCATGGGCAAAATTGATATTG
>URIC01000017.1 GCA_900547755.1 uncultured Bacteroidales bacterium | reverse complement strand
TCAGCGTTCGAGCCATGCTTTATTGCCATATTTGAGTTTTATCGGACAGCAATATAATAATATGCTTTATCGCGACTCTCAGACAGTCATTTCGCCACAGATAGGATGGTCCAGATACTTCTTCACCTCGCCAGGACGCAAGCCCATGCCGAAGAGGTACATCAGTTTAGTGAGAGCCGCCTCAGTGGTCATGTCGTAGCCGCACACCACACCGGCACGTGCCAAGTTAAGTCCGGCGGCATAGATGCAGGGGCGCACAGTGCCCTGTGAGCATTGAGTTATATTCACTATCACTACGCCGCGTTCCACAGTCTGCTTGACTGCCTCCAGGAACCATTCGTCGCCGGGGGCATTGCCGGCGCCATAAGTCTTCATCACGACACCTTTGAGACCGGGGGTAGCGAAGGCATGCTCCACTACAGCACGGCTGATACCGGGGAATAAGTCCAGCACCATGATGTCGGGGTCCATGTTGTACTGCACTTTCAGGGGGCGGTGCTGCCCACGGTTACGCCACAGAGTCTCCTCGTTGAAATGGATGCCAAGGCCTATGCGGGCCAGCTCGGGGTAATTGTTGCTCTTGAAAGCGTTGAAGTTATCGGCGCTGCGCTTGGTACAACGGTTGCCGCGCCACAGGTAATGCTCAAAGAGTATCGCAACTTCACGGACCATCGGCTGCCCCTTATCGTCCATGGCGGCAGCAATCTGCAGGGCGGTAATCAGGTTTTCCTCACCATCGGTCCGCACCTCCCCTATCGGGAGCTGCGAACCGGTAATGATTACAGGTTTATGCAGGTGTTCGAGCATGAATGAGAGGGCCGATGCGGTATAAGCCATCGTGTCGGTGCCGTGGAGTACCACAAACCCGTCCACGTCCTCGTAATGCTCCTCGATAACATGAGCGATGTCCGCCCAGTGGTTGGGGTTCATGGCAGAAGAATCTATGGGCTTCTCAAACTGCACATTCTCTATATCGTAGTCCAACATGCTGATTTTAGGCACATTGTCTATCAGATGGTCGAAATTGAACGGCTCCAGGGCGTGGGTCTCCGGATTCTCTATCATACCTATGGTTCCGCCCGTGTATATAATCAATATTTTAGGTGTACGCTTTTTCATTTCCTTGGTTGATATAATATGGATGTAGCGTCAGTCCTGAGGAGCGGGTCCATAACGCAACTCCTGGCCTTTGCGGGTCATGGGGATGCCCTCCTTCATCCAATAGGGCATGGGGTCACCTTTGAGGTAATGGTCGAAGAACTCCTGTAGACGGTGGGTGATGTCCTTGCGGTTGCGGCGCTCGATGAGGTTATGTTCCTCACCGTTGTACTGGAGCATCCATACCGGTTTGCCCAGACGGCGCAGAGCCATAAAGTACTCGATACCCTGATACCAGGGCACAGCGCCATCCTGGTCGTTGTGCATTATCAGCAACGGGGTGTTCACACGGTCTGCCTTGAAGAGAGGCGAGTTGGCTATATACAGCTCAGGAGCCTCCCACAGATTGCGGCCTATACGGCTTTGACCTGTCTCGTACTGGGCCTGACGGGAATCGCCCGTACCCCACCGTATACCGCCGAAGGCTGAAGTCATGTTGCTCACAGGAGCGCCGCTACCGGCGCAGGCGAACATATCCGTACGGGTGATGAGGTACGCAGTCTGATAACCGCCCCAGCTCTGTCCGTCAATGCCGATTCGGTCTTTGTCAATGAACTCATACTTGTCGAGAAGGGCCTCGACACCGCTGCAGATACAGTTATAAGCGCCCTCACCGGGGATACCGGGGGTGTAGTGTACGTCCGGCACAAATACCACATAACCTCTGCTTACGTAGAAAGGATAGTTTACCCAACTCCAGGAGGGTTCCATCACATAGTGACGGTAAAGCTCCTCTGTATTGGTCTCATAGAAGACCACAAGCATGGGATACTTTTTGTCCGGGTCAAGGTCTTCGGGCGTATAAAGCACACCTTCTATCGGCTTGCCGTCGTAGGCATACCACTTTACAAGCTGTGCGTCACCCCAACTGTATTCGGACATCTGCGGATTGGCGTCGGTGACACGCATGGCTCCCTTGAAGTTGCCGTTCCGGGCTATCCACACATTGGGACTGGTGTTGAAATTGCTCTTATTGAAGGCATATACGGGTGCGTTCTTGGCCTTGTTCACATTTGTGAACTTATACTTGTCCATGACATTGACGGCAGGAGCTGCCGGAGCGCCTATCTTCAGGAAAGCGAGGCCATTCTCCTTGGTCGTATAGTCGAATA
This sequence comes from uncultured Bacteroidales bacterium, assembly GCA_900547755.1. GTDB lineage: Bacteria > Bacteroidota > Bacteroidia > Bacteroidales > Muribaculaceae > Lepagella. The sequence continues at coordinate 34,273 of URIC01000017.1, read as the reverse complement.
CGTTCAAGAGGATTTCGTCACCCTTCGCGAAGTTGATTTTTTCCGGGTCTGTCTTAAGGTAGCGGTAACGGAAATTGCGCGAGCGTCCGTCACCCTTGGTCAGACACACCGGAGCCGCCTTACCCTTGGGGTCAAGACTCCAGATGTCGTGACGGTCATATACCAACAGAGCGCCGTCGCCGGATGTCCAGCCCATTATGCCGTAAGGCTGACGCTCCAACGGAATATCCTGGTCCTCCTCCCACAACGGGAATTCTACTTTGTCGCTCACACAGGCCACAGTCCCTGTAGCGATGTCATAACAATAATACTTGCGGTTCGAGTACCACACTACATATTTGCCCTCCGGGCTGAGCGAGGAATTTTCCTGAGGCGCAGTGCCCACCTGACGACGCTCCCCTGTGTTCACGTTCACGATATAAAGGTCCTCGGGAGCAGCGTATGTCCATTGACGGGATATTACCTGCGGTTCGATGTCACGCACCAGCGCCCAGTCGCCATCCCAGCGGTAAGGAGCATCCACACTCTCCAGGCTGGAGGCAGTGATGAGCTCCTCATGTCCGGTCGCTATGTCGACTACCACAGGGAATGTCTCGGACTGCAGTTGCTTCAGCATCTTCTTCTCCTGCGGGGGAGTCATGGGTGCGTCCCAACGCCAGATGTCAAGGCCTGGCTGCTCAAAGTCCACTATAGTAGTGTCATCAGGAGCTATATGACGTCCCAGTCCGGCTATAAGGCGCTTGCCCGAATAGGAGAACTTCGGCACCGTGTACTGGTTCACAAAGAGTGAATCGCCGGCCATACGTGTTAGTTTGGCCCGCATGACGGCCATTATGGAGTCCTGCTTGGCGGGGTCGTCCACACGGGGAGGCATAATCCGGGGCATCTTGCCGGCGTTCACGGTCTGAAGCATATACACCTCATCCGCTACAGGCATAGAGGCTGTAAGGTCTGACATATACAGCCGACAACGACGTGTGCCCGTCTCGGTACTGTCGGTAGAGGCCGTGAAAGCCATGCGGTCACCCTGGCGTGAGAATACCGGGGTGCCGTAGAATTTCTGTTCCTTCAGCAGAATATGCTCCGTAGTGTCCGGCAACGAGAGCAACAACATACGGTCCACAGCCGTGGAGTCCGAGCTGTGAGGCTTGGTATAGGCCCCGAGACGCTCGCCCATGCGTGAGAAAGCGTATTCCTTCACCCAGGGAATCATCTTCTGAGTGCCCTTGTTCAGGTTACGCACAATCAGAGGCTGGCCGCTCTTTTTGTCTTTGAGGGCCTTGGGCTCTATATATGTGGTGTCGCAGCTTAGCCAGGCAATCCACTCGCCGCCCTCCTTGCCCATCTTGTAGGAGGAAACGGAGGGTATCTTCTCCACCTTGCCGGTAGTGAGATTGATTATGGCCAAGGAGTCCTGCGGCAGGTCAAAGTCCTTTTTCTTGTCGATTTTCGCCTTACGTGTATCGGCGAACAGGGGCTTAATCAGTGCGGCGGCCCATTTGCTGTCCGCCGAAATCTTGGCATTGTAGCCACGGTTGATGACTATGTCCATCCCCTTTTTCACATTGCGGAAAATGAGGTTTCCGTCTCCCTCCTGAGGATTCACGGTATAGACGGCCCACGCCCCGTCGTCGCTCATAGGATACACACGTACGTTGTTCCATGAGTCGAAAGCGTCATGGTCCAGCGGCTTCTTGGCGGAAGCACTGAACACGGTGGCGAGCGCCATTGCGAAAATCAGCTTCTTCATCGTCTCTGTATTGATTTAAGGTATATTTTAAAACAGCCTTTCAGTCTGACACACCGGGACTCAGTCCACCTTGTGCAGGTCGTGGCCCATGCGTGTCTTCTTGGTGTGCATATAGAATTTGTTGTATTTATTAGGCTCTATTTCCAAAGGTACGCGCTCCACTATCTTGAGTCCGTAGCCCTCAAGGCCTATGCGCTTCATGGGATTGTTGGAGAGCAGACGCATCTCTTTGATGCCGAGGGAACGAAGTATGTTCGCCCCCACGCCATAATCGCGCTCGTCGGCCTTGTGGCCCAGATGCAGGTTGGCTTCCACCGTGTCAAGGCCCTCCTCCTGCAGCTTATATGCCTTGATTTTATCCATAAGGCCAATGCCACGGCCCTCCTGACTGAGATAAATCACGGCTCCCCGGCCTTCGGCCTCTATCATCTCCATGGCCTTGTGCAGCTGGTCGCCGCACTCGCAACGGCAGGAAGCGAACACATCGCCCGTCATGCAGGACGAATGTACACGCACCAATACCGGGCCGCCTTCCGAGACATCACCCTTTATCAGGGCCACATGCTCCAGCCCGTTGGAAAGCTGACGGAAAGGGATAAGGCGGAAATGGCCGTGGGCGGTAGGCAGGTCAACCTCCTCGCCACGTTCCACGACACTCTCGCGTTCAATCCTGTAGGCTATAAGGTCGGCAATAGAGATTAACTTGAGGCCCCACTCGTCCGCTCTGCGTCGCAGTTCGGGCAGACGGGCCATAGAACCGTCATCGCTCATTATCTCCATAAGTGCGGCCACAGGATTCAGACCGGCCAGACGGGCCAAATCCACAGCGGCCTCCGTATGTCCGGCACGCTGCAGGACGCCCTTGTCCTGAGCATACAGCGGGTTGATGTGCCCAGGTCGTCCGAAATCCTCCGGCTTCGCCTTCGGGTCAGCCAAGTGGCGTATGGTATTGCAACGGTCCCAGATGGAAACGCCGGTAGAGCAACCCTCCAGTTTGTCTACAGTGACGGTAAAAGGCGTGCCTAACACCGACGTATTGTCCTGTACCTGATGCGGAAGCTGCAACTCGGCGGCACGGCGGTTGGTGAGAGGTGCGCAAAGCACACCGCGCGCGTTCTTCAGCATAAAGTTGACATGCTCAGGCGTTATCTTCTCCGCAGCCACAATGAGGTCTCCCTCGTTCTCGCGGTCAGCATCGTCAACCACAATTAGCATTTTGCCAGCTTTGAAATCGGCAATGGCTTCCTCTATAGAATCAAGTCGTATATTATTATTCATTTCAAGTGCAAATAAATTTCTTTTTGTCCGGAGACAATGGATTTCTATTTGGCTGCAAAATTAATAAAAAAACATTAATCCTCAAATAGCGGGTCTATTTTACGGTTACTTTCCGGACGTTATCCCCTTTTACTTCGATATATATTCCGGGACAGATATTTCCGTTGCTGACACGACGGCCCATGAGGTCGTAGTAAACAGGAGCCGCATTTTCATCCGCACCCGGAGTCCGTACGTCTGTGTACGCTCCGTCCAACGGCAGTTCCAGTCCGTTGAGGACATTGCCGCTACGGGCATCCAGAAGCATAATCACGAGCCTGCAGTTCTTGACATTCAGGATATTGTCAGGAAGAGCGAAGGTATGTGAGAACCCATAGACCTGTCCCCCTTTCACTTCGGCAGGCACAGACCCGGGCACACCCCTGACATCCTGGCTGAAACCTCTGCCCACATGCTGATGCCACATATCCTTACCGTCTATCAACGCGGGTTTGTCCCCCCACCCCGGCACTTGGCCGGTGCCTGAGAATCCGTTCTTCTGCGCATACTCATGGGAGTCCACATTCACATCATTCTCAATGATATAATATCCTATGCGCAGGTCGGAAGAGGAGGAGTCATAGTCACTGTCAAACATCACTCTCGTGTCAACAGAAAGACGGCGGCTGTCAGAATCAAGACTGCAAGACGCCTCCTCCACAGAACCACGCAAAACGCGCCGGCTCATCTTCTCCAGTTCCTGTTCCAAATCACGGGGATGACATCCGTGTGTACGGTTAATCAATGTATAAGGAGCCGTCTCGTCGGTAGTGAAGGCACTCAGCTGCCATTCAGGCGTTCCCATCGGGTCGTTTCCGTAAGTATGCAGCGCTATGCCTATGAACTCGTCGCCCATCTTTTCGCTCATGCGCTCAAAGACATATATGCCCCACGGACAAGCGGCACACCAGGTGCCGGTACGCTCCTCCACCACCCAGCGGCGTGTGCGCACATACGCTGTGCCCTGAACTTCGGAGCTGTCGGCAGAGGGGCTGTCAAGCCTGATTGTGTAATCGAAACCGTCTGTCCCCTGTCCGGGAGTATAATCAGTGCGCCAGGTAACATCGGCGGAGGCTCCAGGCGCCAATATACGTGTCAGGTATTCTTTGGTAAACTCCTGTCCGTCGACAGCTAAAGTAAGGGTGAAACCCTCTATCTCGGAATCCGTTTCGTTGACCACCCTGCCGAGTATCTGGAACTCTTGCCCGACAGCGGAAATGGCCGGTGTCTCGGACACGAATGTCAATGCAGCCGACGCATAGGACACGGCTGAACCGGCTATTGCCAAAACGGCAAGTATCGCTGTATGTTTCAGTTTCATATAAGTATTTAAACGGAGGGCACGCTGAGTGACGTGCCCTCCGGATTGTATTGGTTGATTATTTGAGAATTATTTTCACCACATCGGTGCGAGTGCCTTTTTCTATACGGAGCAGATAGATGCCGCCGTTCAGATGGGAAACGCCGATAGACGCACCGTTTCTGCCGGCTGCTACTTTCACGCCTCCGAGAACGAACAGTTCGGCCTTGTCGTAGTCTCCGGAGATAGCTATCGCGTCCGGTCCGACACTGACAGCAGGAGTGTCGCCCCAAACCTCTTCGACAGCGGAATATACGTAATCCAAAGGTGCGGAAAGAGGTGATACGCGTCCGTCGCGGTAGTATGCCTGTACGGTGTAGGAAGCCTGAGCGAGGGGATTCCTGTCCGTAAACTTGATATAGGGTGCGTATACCACTACGTCATTCACTTTCTCGCCGTTACGATAAACGTTGTAACCTATGATTTCGGAATCCTTCTGAGCCTTGGACGCATCGGACGCCTCTGCTGTGATGTCGGCGTGTATAGACCAGATGCAATTGCCGTATTCGCGGAGAGTGGCCTCATTTTCGCCGGAATAAATCTTCTCGTATTCGTCGTGCATGGAAGCCCATGTGTCGCCGTCGTCCTCAGAGAACAGGTCGGTGACACCGGGAATGCAATCGGTCACTTTCTGATAATACAGCGGCGGATAAGTGGCGTCGTAGCGTGTCAGATTCACCGCCAGGCGATAAGTCTTGCCCTCTTCAATCCGTACGGGACGCGGCAGCCATGCAGTGGAAGAGACGACCTTGTCAAACGGACCTTCGAAAGCGGTGCGGGACACTTCCTTGCCGTCGGCGTATACCACAGCCTCGGCACGTGTGCCGTCTTCCATTGTGCCGGGCATATCATACAGGAATGCAGAGACACCGGATATGTATTCGCCTACGTGTGCCTTAAGGTCAGAGGGGCGCAAATCTATGGCCAGCATTATCGGCTCGCCCTCGTTGGCGGCGGCGGCATCGGCCTCCACGTATGAGTTGATGAGGTGGGAAGCATCCCAGGCCTTCATCGTATTCTTCCAGGTGAGCGTCACCTCCTTGTCTGAGGACGAAATGACACGCAGGCCTTCGGGAGCGTCAGCCTTCAGCTCGTCATTGATACCTATGCAGTCTATAGCCCATACAAGCATGGCCTTGCCTTCGCCATGAGCATTGAAACGCACCTGGAATACCTTACCCTTCACAGCCGGAGCCAGGTCTATCTTAAAGAAATTCCAGTTGCCGTGTCCCATGTCCGCCGCACAGATGCTCTCGAGTGTTTTCCATTCATAGCCGTCGGTGGAGTACTCGACGTCCAGATAGTCGGAAGAACGGTCCTGACCAAGCACATTGGCCTCCTTACTCATGGCATAGAAGCTGAGGAACAGATTGTCATCGGCATCGGCGGCATCGTGATAGCGGCTCGTATAGGCGTTTGCCCAAGGGGTCTCGGCCGTACTTGTGACCTGCACGAAGGGATTGTTGTTTTCCCAGTCGCGTACATTCAGGGACCAGTCGATTACAAGCGGATTCGCCACCACTGTCTCAGCGTGCCAGTCCTCTCCGTAATACTGAGGATTACCGAAAGCGTCAAGGGTGCAATCGTCGAAATTGTCATAGCTCAGCAGCGTGGTCAGGGGTGAAAGATAAGCACTTACGGATGCTGACTTCGCGCTTGTCTTGTCCTCGCCTCCCTTTGTATAGAGGGTCTTGGCGTATGCCACGTGCGAGGAGCCTATCTTGCCGTCAGCAGTCACGATGAACTCACCGCCTGCCTCGGTCACGGCTTTAGTCTCCACAAGTTTGCCGTCTATATAGACCTCATAACCCCTGAGGGCAAGGCCTTCATGTATGGCGGGCACACCTTCCCAACGGAATGTGACCTTGTCCGGAGAACTGTGATAAAGACTTATCTTCTTAGGCGCGGAAAGTGACAGCGAACCGGGACTGTCCACTGTCAGGAGCGTTGTAGAGCCGGCTGAACCGGCGTAATTCTCTGAGGTGAAAGCGATGTTCCTGCCGTCGCCACTGACAGCCAAAACATTGTCTGATGCAAAGTCTGTGTCAGTAATGTCCGCAGCACATTCCGCCAGATACTCCTTAAGGGTCATGAATGTCTCGGTGTTGGCGTCATAGTAGTAATTCACGCCATTCCAGGAACTGTCTGTGATTCTGGCAAAAATATCCCCTCTGTCCGTGATAGCCTGTCCTGTCACTCCATATATGCCTTCAGGCAGATTTATGGGTGTAAGGGTAGCTGTGGGAATATCATATACTCCGAGATAATATACGGAATAACCGCTGCCGTATACCAGTACCTTGGTGCCGTCTCCGCTCCAGCCGGCTATGCCGGAACCCATAGCATAAGCCTCCGGGTCAGGCAACTCAATCGGGACACAGGTCTGCGGGTCTGTCCAGATAGCCGGATAGCGGACAGCACCGTTGGCTCCGGACTGCAATACGACACCATAGACCGCAGTACCGTCCGGCGAGATGCCGCACAGCTCGCAGCCTATGGCACTTGCCGGAGTGGCGAAATCAACGTAGACATATTTGTCGGTTGCCGGGTCATACTGCCAACCCATTATGCCGGCCGGGAAATAACTTTTTTGTGTCTGGCCCACGACAAATGTTCCATCGGCCGAAATGCCCACGGCGTATGAACCATCTTCCTCATCCTCGTAAGCGGAGGCTTCTTCCAGTCCTCCGTCAAGCACATGGCATCTGCCGTCGCGCCATACGGCGGCATGGAATATAGGCAGGCCCTTCTCTTCGTCCGCAGCAGCCTTCTTCATAGGCGGCACGAAATCTCCGCCACCTCCTGCGGGCAGACGCATGGCGTCATCTTTCACGGCGCCCGCAATCATGCCGAGGTCGTTTACAGCTTTGAATACGCCCGACTTGGAACAGTCGGTGCCGTCATAATCCGTAAGCCATGAAATGCCCGATGTCTTGTCCCAAAGAAAACTTCTGTGGGTCATGAAGGTCCAATCGGAGTTATATCCGGTACTGGTACCCACGAGTTTGGAGCCGTCGGCAGACATGGCTGTGGCTGGAGCTTGTTCCAACGTCTGGAGCTTGTTCTCAGCCTGCACATCCGCAGGAAAGAATGTGGCGCCGCACGTCAGTGCCCCGACTGTCATAAATAAAAACTTACTCATAGATATTTTGTTGATAAATTGGTTTAGGGTGGTCAAATTGAACTTCGAGAATGTCAGGATGCGGGATTTACTCAGACACTATTTTGCATAAGCAAATAAAATTGCAATAAGATATGCCCGATGCAAATTTAACAATTTATATCCAATGGACAAAAAAAGGCACGTAAAATTCATGACTTTTGTACATCACAAATGTACAACTAAGTGAATCCAGTGTGTATTCAGTTTCCGGACGCGGAAGCGTCAATCCGCAGCACATCGTCGCAGTAAGGAGCTATTACGGACTGGTGGTGAGCAATGATGATAATGGTCGAGTTGGGGCATCTTTGCGACAGGCGCCGCATCAGAGTAGCTGCGGTGTCCGAATCCAAGGCGCTGTTGAATTCATCAAGGACCAGTATGCTTCCGGAGTGTAACAGGGCGCGGGCTATCGCTATGCGCTGTGCCTGGCCTTCGCTGAGACCACCTCCCGCCTCGTCGCATGAAGTGTCAAGTCCGAGCGGCAGGTCATGTACAAAATCGGCTGCGGCTATATGCAGGGCTTCATACATTTGCCCGTCTGTGGCGTTTGGCGAGGCCAACAGAAGGTTGTCGCGGATAGAACCTTGCAACAGTGAGTTGCCTTGGGGCACATAGAGGAAGTTGCAAAGGGTCGCCGTCGAGACTTTCCGGCTTTTACCCTCGCCGTATATTTCTATACTGCCGGCATCTGGCTTCAGCAGCCCGAGCAGCAGTTTTATAAGTGTGGTTTTTCCGGCTCCCGTAGACCCGACAATCATTGTGCGGCTGCCGGGCTTGAAATCGTGGGTAAAACGAGACAGAATGTCATTGCCCTCCGATTCATATCTGAATGACAGGTTTTCAACCCTTATTCCGGCGTGGGAATAGACCCGACATTCTTGCTCATTGTTCTCCGCAGGCACCCGGACATCTATTTCCCGGAGCCTGTCTATCGCGACCGAAGTGGAAACAAACGTCGGCATATAGCTTGACATCCCGGCTATGGGGCGCTGTATCCGGCTAACCAGCTGTATGAAGGCCGACATTGTTCCGAATGTGATGATTCCGGCTTTAAGGCTGAAAATGCTCCATCCGAAGGCTGTGAGATAGCCTGTCACAAACCCGATTCGGGTCATTGCGGAGCTTGCTGTGGTAAGTCTGGCTTGTTCCCTGTTGGCAGCGTTAAGTTTTTGCTGTATATAGACAAGCCGGCAATCCATTTCCCCGATACATTCAAGCGATTTCAGCACCATGCGATGCTTGAGTCCTTCCTGCATCGAAATCTGGACGTCGCCTTCACCCTTGCGTATTTCGGCGGTAAGCCGGCGGTGTCTCCTGAAATAGAGTTTGCTTGCCAGCAGACACACGGGCATGATTATGACAGGAGCCAGCGCCAGATACGGATTCATACATGTGAGAAACACGAATGATGCCGCGAGCTGCACTGTCATCACCAGCATTGCCGGCAGTTGAGAGAGAGCGAATGTCGTGATGGTACGCACATCAAGCGTCAGGCGGTTGAGCATATCGCCGCTATGGAAACCCTGCTGTCCGTTGACAAAGGGCAAGGTCATCAGCACATTGAAGAGCCGGCGATTGACCATATTATTCATGAGCATAGTTGCGCGAGTCTCCAGATATCTGGCCCACTGCGACACTGACACATCGCCCAGAAGACACGCCACCATCAGTACGAACCATACCAGGAGTGAGCCGTCCTGAGCGGATTGCTTTCCCGTGGCACAGTCAATGGCGGTCTTGCTCAGCCAGATGAAAGTCAGCATCAGGCCCACTTTGGATATGCCAAGCAGCGTCCGCAGAATCGCGGTGCGATGGAACCCCTCGGTAATGTGCCACAGATAACGGAGATATGATACTGTTCGTCTCAAGGTTTACGGGTTGTTCTTTTTACAAAGTCTCTTGTGCCGAATATCATTCGGTTGATGCATAAGAAGGTGGCCTCCGCCGGCATTAAGGGGAAAAGCAAGGTGTAATTGCGTATGGCCATACGGACCTTGCCCTTAAAGCCTCCGATAAAACTCTTCCGGGCCACGGTCTGTCTGTACAATTCGGAATAATATCCGAAATTGCCTCCGGCGATAATATCTTCCAGCACTCTTTCGGATTTCTCCGCATATGTCCTGTCGTACAGCGGCATTTGCGACTCAGGCACTCCGAGGTGCCTGACCGCTATGCACGCAAATAGTTTCCAGCCTTTGGTCATGCCGAATCTCCGGATGTTGTCCTTAAGACGCTCTGTATCTATGTCGCCGCTATGGGAGTGGAATATCATAGCCCAGTCACATAGTTGGCGCAATCCTATCCCTCCCATAACGTAATGACGCCATGCGTGATAAAATATGAATATAGCATCGAAATCTACAGAAGGAAGCGGCACATCGGCATCGCCTATGGACAGCGTCCTTCTGTCCTCGGAGTGTTCCAGCTCCTCTGTCACCCAGTCCTGAAAGCGCCTGTTGCGTAGCGGCGAATAAAATCTTGACGCTATGCGATGCAGCTCGACCGTAATGCCGTCCATGTCGAAATCGAAATGCTGCTCGGTTTCAGCGCATGAACTCTTGTCGCCGGTCAGCTTTTCCCTGCATAAGGCCGATGCCTGTCTATAGTATTTTTTGCCCACATAAAAGTCTATGTCGCCGCTTTGACGCATCTGTGACATCCTGTAGTATCTCGCAACCCCGGGGCCTTTCAGCAAGACGCCATCGATGCCGTGCCGTGCGAGAAACTCCGTAAGGCGTGCAGCCGTTTTGTCAAGAACCAGATTGTTCTGAATCAGTCTCAGAGCGAATCTGTTCATTTTGGCGGATACCGCGCATGAGGGATGCAGCCTGTCGGGCAAGAACTGAATCCCTTCTATGATTATGCCTAATACAATATGCTTCTTCGCCAAACCGACGACGGCGTCCCAGTCAATGCTCTCAGGCAGTTCTTCCTCAGGCACCGGGGTGCCATACATACCGGCCCTCAGCAATAAGAAAAACGTGTCGATGAAATCGGTGTCTCGGGCTGTCATTACGATGGGGAGGGTCGTTATTTGTCGATAAGGCCTTTTTCATCCATCAGGCCTATGATGTATTCCGCGTCGGACAGCGCCTGTGCCTGTTCTATGCCATACTTGGCCACCAGCAGATTGGCGACATGGGTCAAATCGAACGATTTTCCCTTGAGTCCCTCCCAAAGCATGGCTGCCGACCGGTTGAGCTTAATCAATTTGCCGAAACTGTCGGAGTTGGCCCCTTCCGCCAACACGACATTCTGGCCCATTACAGTACGTAGGGTAAACCCTTTCTTTATCTTCATCTTATACAGGTGTTGTTTAGGTTCGTTTATCTTTAATAAGCCGACAATCCTTTCTGACATACGAAAGCGGCTTCGTCGTCCGGGCGGCAACGCAATTCGCAGCAGGCCACAGTCTGCGCCAGGCGCTCTATCGTCTTATGACGTATTTCCATAAGCCTGTCGCTTACAAACGGTAAGAAAAACACCGATGCGGTGAGCGAGGCGTAGGCTTTTAGCGGCGGGAGTCTGCGCAGGGCATTTTCCGGAGCCTGCACTATGCGCGTAAAGGCTCCTATAGGAGCATACGCATTGCGATAGCAATGCGTCTTGCCGCTCCATGGCGAGCCCCATGCCATGGCCGCGCCGTCGGCCGAGAAGCGCACCACGGGATTGTCGTCGTTGAGCAGCTCCGTGCCGGCGATGTTTTTTACCCACAGTCCGCTGTGGGTGCTTTTCCCGCTGCCGCTTTTGCCCTGAAACAGGTATGCCTTGCCCCGTAACGTCACTGCCGACGCATGTGTCAGCAGCGTTCCGTTATGGGCGGTGGCAAGCATAAAGGCAATCATCAGAGCGTGAGTCAGGAAGCAGGCGTCCCCCTCGTCGCTGTCAGGGCCGACCCCTATATCGGCCTTATCGAGTGTCGGCGGCATTTTCATCCACACGCGGGTCTCTTGCCGCTCCGTATGCATGAACTCCATGGCCAGGCAGGAGTCGGGCAGACGCGAGACTCGCGCGGCGATAAAGCCGGCTCCGGTTTTTGCCGGCTCGTATATCACTTCGGCATCGCACTGCGGCAGCTGCCACGTCCTGATGTCGGCCTCCAGCACCGGCTTTTCCGCCGTAAGGACAGCAAACGGAGCGTACCGGGAGCTGACGGCGGCCCACGCTGGGAGGTCTTCTGCCACCGATATACTGAAGGCGTTTTGCGCCACGAGATATAGTTCTTTCATCAATCAGCGTTTAAACGACATCCGGGCGGCCAAGGCGCGGGCACAGGCGCGAAGACGATAGCAGATGCGCCGGACCGGCCATATTATTTCCCAGATGCGCGTGTATATGAGATAGGAGGAGTCTGTCACGGCAAACCTCTTGCGCGGAATGGCATGCCAGGGGCGAAAGCCCGAGATGCGGTGTATTTCGGCCACGCGCCCTATTATCTCGGAGCGCCGCACCTGTTCGCACAGGAGGCAGTTGTCACCACGGGTTATGTATAGGCGTCTGCCGCCGGACTGCCTTATCTCCACCAGGCGATGCAACAGGTTTTTTTCCTCACCGTGGAGTCTATTCACGAAAAGCAGCAGGTCCCCCGGCGCGGGTTCTCCCTCCAGCGGAACCACGGCCACATAATGCTGCCCCCCCCAGATAAGGGGGCGCATACTATTGCCGGAAGTATACGACAATGTAAATCCTTGTCGCCGGAGACGCGCACGGCGCAAGTCAACGTAGTCCGTTATGTCCGAAGGGTGGTTCAAGAGGCTCGGATGTATAAAAAACGCTGGCTATAATAGTCAGCGTAATAGAGTTGCCGAATATGTATCAATCAACTTCGTCGGTTTCTTCAGAGTCATCTACGTCAACACCTGTACTGGTGCTTGAGAGGAACGAGCCTTCAAGAGCGAGTTCCAGTTCTTCAAGGTCGGGTTTTTCGTATTCCATACTGTATTACTTAATCTTAATATTGTTTACTGTTTACGTTTATATCAAATATCTTGTCTCGGACTTCGGGAATATGTATCCGAAGTTGCGGATTTGTCTTTTTATAACAAAACCAATTGTAAGAAGTTTATCCGAATGTGCATTTGCATGCCACATCCGCGATTTCGGGGAGAAAGTCAAGAGGATGTGTCCGGATGGGTGCGCATCCTCTTGACATTTATAGTTCGGGAAGTGAGGTCCGAATCCCGCAGGGAGATTACTTGACCATCACTTTCTTACCCATCACGATGTAGATGCCCTGCTGCAGCTCAACGGTCGTAGTGCCTACCACTACATTGGTCATAGCTGCCAGCTTGCCGTCGATAGTGTAGATAGCGACGTTGCCGAGCTCAGCTTCGGATGTGATATCAATTTTGCCTGTACCAGGGATAACGCTGAACGAGGAGGCATCGTTATCGGCGCCGACGCTTTCGATTCCGGAAGTCAGCTCGTCGGTGATGTCATTTCCCATTTCGTCGACGATGGCGATGCGGCGGGGAGCGGCCGAGGGTCCAGTGGGCTGAGCCGTGGCGCTATAGACTACCATACGGAAAGCGGGCAAAACCGCTTTTTCGCTGACGGGTTTGAATACACCTCCCGACAGGCCATACACTTTGTGGGGTTCGGTCGCGCCACCCTGGAATTCCTCGCGGTTGGCTGCCTTGAACAGGCCGTAGCCCTTGCTGGGTTCATCAAGGTCACCTTCGTCCTCCACCATCTGTGTTTCGAGAGTCTTCTTGATTGTGACGTTATGCAGGTCGAATGTAAAAGCGTTCTTAGCCGCTATCAGCAGAGGTGTGTTTGCGGGAACTTCATCGGACACCTTTTTAAACCAGATTTTGCCGACGGCTTCCTTGTCGAATCTGCTTACAGTGATATTATCGTCACCTTTCACGGGGAAAGGCAGACACACTGCGCTGAATCCATCTTTAAATGAGCGGCCATAAGTCACATTCGCGGCTGTAATGTCCATGGGGCAGTAGAATGCGGTCTTGTCTTCGATGACTACATTTTCGCACTTTCCATCAATGATTACGTTGTCATAGCCGATGAGATCAGCTGTCGCGGACTCTACAAACACATTTGCAGGTATGGAGTAGGTTTGTCGGTTCTCGGTAAAGAATCCGTTTTCATCTCTTGTCTGGACGTATTGCTGAGTGGTGCTGTTGGCTTGGTATTCGGTAATGCTGTAGACTTTAGACTCATCAGTAAGTGTAACCAGCTTGTTGCCGGAGAAGTCTACGCCAAACGCGCTGCGGGCGGCGAAACCGAGCTTGCCAAGAGTATCGTAAGTGGTTCTGTTTTTGTCATCGTCAACGAAAGCGCCTTTGCTGCCGTCCCAATTTGCAACATTAGTGTAAGAAGCATTAGCTCCCAGCGCACTATAAATCTGGCCATTGACAGCTACATTGGCCATTTGGCCGTTGAAAGTTCTGCAAAACGGAGCTGTACCTTCAATATTGATGACATGCCCGTTTCCGACAATTACACCACTAAACATACCTTTAATAGTTTCGGATGTAGTCACATCAGCGTTGAGGGTCACATCTTGATAATTAGCCTGCGCATCAGTCGAAGCCTGTGCCACAGCGTTGTTATAAGTCGTTTCAGCGGCCCTAAACTCATTTGTAGCAGTATTGTAAGTGCCCTGAGCTGTAGTTACTGCGGAATTGGCATCATTCAAAATGTTTAATTTGGTTTCAACATCTGCGTCAGCTGCATCTTTTTCATTCTCGGCTGCTGTAACAGCGTTTTTCTTTGTGGTGTATTCGCCTTCTGTATATGTCGCTATTGATGTGTTTTGGTCATTTATTGCTTTATTCTTAGCAGTCATTTGCGACCTTAAATCATTTATTGTAGTCTGATTATTTAAAACCTGGTATTTATCAAGGTCTTTAATATTATCTATAGCGCCAAAAGCTTGCTGAATAATATAGTCTTTACCTCCAGTATAAGAAGTAACGGACATAACGCCATCTACTCCATCTGTGTAATTGTATGTATTACCGGTTTTACCAAAATACACTTTAAGAAATTTCGGAGCAGTCGCGCTTTCGCTCATATATTTATCATAAAAGGCCATCAGACCAATCTCAGTGTATCCATCATTTAATGAAGAAGGATTAAATGAAACGTACAGCGTCTTAGGTTTGCCAAAACCGGTCCCAATTGTTTCTTTGTAATAAGCTACTGCAGATGATGATTCATCACCACTGTCATAATCTTCACTAAATAATTTAGCATTTGAAAAGGCTGTCTGCAACCATCCTACACGTTCTTTCACTCCATTTTCCTTAGCCTCGTTAAGATCCCTTTCAAGTGATTCATACTCACTTTTTAAGTCAGTGAGAGTCTTATTCATCCCAGCCAGGGTTTCTTCTGCCTTTCTAAAATCGGCATTAGCGGTCCTGAGGGCAGCTGCTTTTTCAGACTGTGTTTTTACGGCTGCATTATAATTCGTTTGGGCAGCAGTTTGTGCTGCGACTTTATCGTTATAGCCAGCTACAACCTCATCATACGCCGCTTTCGCATCGTCATAAGTCTTTTGAACTATTTCAGATACAGTACCTTTGATGGACGTAGGGTCGTTTATAGCTTTGATAAATTCCGACCAGCTGACCTTCGTCGTGCCATCGTTCAAAGTGACATCCTGGGCGTAAGCCGAACCTGCCGCGAGCAGCAACGCGGAGAACGTCAATTTTGCAATTTTTCCGTAAAACATAGTTTTAGTTAATTATGGTTATTTATTTGTTTTCTAAGCCTTTAAATGCCTGCAATAGCATTGTAAGAAGTCCCGCATACTTAAATGCGATAAAATATCGCGCAAAGATACAATATTTTCAGCGCTCCACAAAATATTCCCCAAAAAATCCTAAAAATCTCGTGATAACTAATGTATGCCCCGTTGTGCGATACCCGTAGGCTGCAAGTCACAAATCGCAGAAGCATCCCGTAACCTTAACGTTACGGGATACCTCTGCGGTCTTATGCGATAAGGTGAGGATTACTCCTCTTTTTCCTTGGCGGAACGGCGCGATGTGCGGGGCTTCTTGGCGGCCGGCGCTTCCTGCTCCGGTTCGGGAAGACCTGCGAGCTGCGCGTCTATCATTATTCGTCCGCAATACTCGCAGACAATGATTTTCTTGTGCATTTTGATTTCCAGCTGACGCTGTGGCGGTATGCGGTTGAAGCATCCGCCGCAGGCATTGCGCTGCACGGTGACAATGCCGAGTCCATTGCGGGCATTCTTGCGTATGCGTTTGAAAGCCGCAAGGGTGTAGGCGTCGATGAGGGGCTCCAGCTCCAGAGCCTTCTGACGCAGGTTCTCCTCCTCTGTCTTCGTCTCGCTAACGATGCTGTCAAGCTCGGAGCGTTTTTCGGCAAGGATGTGTTCGCCG
This sequence comes from uncultured Bacteroidales bacterium, assembly GCA_900547755.1. Taxonomy (GTDB): domain Bacteria; phylum Bacteroidota; class Bacteroidia; order Bacteroidales; family Muribaculaceae; genus Lepagella. The sequence continues at coordinate 18,311 of URIC01000017.1, read as the reverse complement.
TCGGCCAATTCCTCCTCGGCCGTGGCTATATCCGCCTGTCGGGCCTCCTGGGTGGCGGTGAACTCGCGTATATTCTTCTCGGCAAGCTCTATCTCCAGGCCCTCGAACTCTATTTCTTTGCTCAGGAAGTCGTACTCGCGGTTATTGCGCACATTGTCCTGCTGCTGACGATAGCGCTCTATCTTGGCCTCGCGGTCCTTGATTTCGCCGCTTTTCTGCAATATCTGCTTCTTTAGGTGAGCTATCTCGTCCTTGAACTTCTGGATACGGGTCTGGAAACGGGCTATGTTGTCCTCCAGGTCCTTCACCTCGTTGGGAAGCTCGCCGCGAAGTGTCTTGATGCGGTCTATCTCGCTGAAGATGGTCTGCAGTTCATAGAGCGACTTGAGACGCTCCTCTACGCTGCGTTCTTTCTCAGTTTTCTTGTCTGTGGCCATATACTTTTGTTTCTTTGTTTATATGCAATTGATGGGCGAGGTCTCGTTCTCGGCAAGGTATGTGCCCAGCTCCGGGAATCGCTCGCGGATGATACGTGCGAAAATCTTCTTGGTGCAGATTTCGCTCTCGAAGTGTCCGATGTCCGCTATCAGTATCTGCCCTGCAAAGGCGGTGTAGTCGTGGTATTTCACATCGCCGGTGACAATCACGTCGGCATGCTGTTCCACCGCATCGCGTATCAGGGAAGCTCCGGCGCCTCCGCAAACAGCCACACGGCGAACAGTGACCCGAGGCATGGATTGCGAATAGCGCATACACTGCACATGGAAGGTCTCTTTCACCTGACGCAGAAACGCAAGCGCCGGCTTGGGCTGTACGGAGCCTATTATACCAAGCCCCCTGTGCGGGTCATGAGAATCAGGACTAAGCACTTCCATGTCAGACACCCCCAGCACACGTGCTATCTCATAGCTGACTCCCTCGCAGGTGCGGTCAAGATTGGTGTGGGCCGCATACAGGCAGATTCCTTCCCGGACGGCGTCCATGACTATCCGTCCACGCTCGTCGGACGGGGTTATATGCCTGAGTCCGCCGAAAAGCAGCGGGTGATGACTCACTATCAGGTTGCAGCTGCGCTCTTTGGCCTCCTCCATAATGTCGGAAGTGACATCCAGACAGCAAAGCACCCCCGTGACAGGACGTGCCGGGTCTCCCACCTGCAGTCCGGCATTGTCGTAGCTCTCCTGCAACTGACGGGGGGCGAAGGACTCGATGGCTTGCGCTACGTCCGCAACCGTTACAGTATGCTTCTGCTCTTTCACTTCTTATCGTCACTAAGGTCTATACGCAAGTTCAACTCATCCAACTGGGCAGGGTCAAGCGGAGAGGGTGACTCGTTCATCACGTCACGGCCCGAATTGTTCTTCGGGAAGGCGATGGTATCGCGGATGGAGTCAAGCTCGGCCAGCATGGACACGAAGCGGTCGAAGCCGAGCGCCAGACCGCCGTGAGGGGGTGCGCCGTACTTGAAGGCATTCATCAGGAAGCCGAACTGCTCCTGAGCCTTCTCGGGAGTGAAGCCCAGCAGCTCGAACATGGTATCCTGCAGCTCGCTGTCATGAATACGTATGGAACCGCCGCCAAGCTCGGTGCCGTTGACGACTATATCGTATGCGGTGGCACGCACTTTTCCGGTGTCGCTGTGCAGCAGAGGTATGTCCTCGGGATTGGGCGACGTGAAGGGGTGGTGCATTGCGTAATAGCGCTGTGTCTCCTCATCCCACTCAAAGAGCGGGAAGTCCACTACCCAAAGGGGGGCAAACACATTCTTGGGACGCAGCCCCAGACGACGGCCCATCTCCAGGCGCAGCTCGCACAACATCTTACGGGTCTTCATGGCGGGGCCGCTCATTATCAGCATCAGGTCGCCGGGCTTGGCGTCCATGCGTTCCGCCCAGGCGCGGAGCTCGTCGTCCGAGAAGAATTTGCCCACGCTGCTCTTTATGGAGCCGTCCTCGTTCAGCTTGACCCACACAAGGCCTTTGGCGCCTATCTGCGGACGCTTCACGAAGTCTACCAGTTCATCTGTCTGCTTGCGCGTATATCCCGCACAGCCGGGGGCGCAGATACCTACCGTAAGCTCGGCGTCATCCATTACAGAGAAGCCTTTGCCCTTGACCAGGTCATTAAGCTCGACAAACTTCATGCCGAAGCGTATATCCGGCTTGTCGGAACCGTAGTACTTCATGGCGTCGGCCCAGGTAATGCGCGGGAACTGTCCGGTAAAGTCTATGTTTTTAACATACTTGAATATGTGCTTGACCAAGCCCTCGAACATCTGTATCACGTCCTCCTGCTCCACGAAGCTCATCTCGCAGTCCACCTGAGTGAACTCCGGCTGGCGGTCGGCGCGAAGGTCTTCGTCGCGGAAGCACTTGGCAAGCTGGAAGTAACGGTCGAAGCCGCTCACCATAAGCAACTGCTTGAACAGCTGAGGACTCTGAGGCAGGGCGTAGAACTCACCCGGGTTCATGCGGGAAGGAACCACGAAATCGCGTGCGCCCTCGGGAGTGGACTTCACAAGTATAGGAGTCTCTATCTCGAGGAAACCGTTGGCATCCAGATAACGACGTATCTCGAAAGCCATGCGGTGGCGCAGCTCCAGATTGGCGCGCACATTCGGACGTCGCAGGTCCAGGTAGCGATATTTCATGCGGAGGTCATCGCCGCCATCCGTGTTATCCTCTATCGTGAACGGGGGCACATCGCTGGAGTTCAGCACATTGAGCGCCGCAGCGATAATCTCGATGTCGCCAGTGGGCATATTCGGGTTCTTAGACTGACGCTCGTCCACGCGCCCCGTAACCTGAACCACATACTCTCGCCCCAATCTGGAGGCAGCCTCACACAGCTCCTTGTTCACATCATTGTTGAACACAACCTGAGTTATTCCATAACGGTCGCGGACATCCACGAAAATCATGCCGCCCATCTTGCGCACACGCTGCACCCAGCCGGCTATCACCACCTCTCTGCCAACGTCGGAGAGGCGCAGCTCTCCGCATGTCGTATTCCTGTACATACTCGTAGTCGATGTTTTTACACTTTAATTCCGCCCGCATTCCACCCGGGGAGTGCAGACTTTTAAACACGCAAAGTTACTATTTTTTTTTGAAAACATCAACCCTCCCGGACACATTTACCTTTTATAACCTTATAAGACGCTAATTTTCAGTTATTTATGACAAATCAAGGTTGAATCGATATCCCGGAAGGCCATGCTACGGCACCTCGGGAACAGCCAATAATGCGCTTTCATGGATGCCACATCATTTTTATTTGCACATTTTTTCAGCTTTATTTTATCGTTTGATAAAATTTTGTTAATTTCGCGACATTGTAACATGCCTGACAAGAAACAAATCAATACCTTAAATTATATGAGCAAGAACAAGCAACCGGCTCCTCCGAAGGAGAACCCACAGAATATTCCCGTGGATGAGCTGATGACCGCTACCGGTGTGCCCGAGAACGCATTCCGCGAACTCTCGGAAAACGAGGAATATGTCCCCGTAATGCACCCTGTGAAGCCTCAGCAAGAGGTCACCGTCTACTCTGTGGGAGTAGGCCTTCTGATGGCCATTATCTTCAGTGCCGCCGCCGCTTACCTGGGCCTGAAAGTAGGCCAGGTATTCGAAGCCGCAATCCCCATCTCGATTATCGCCGTAGGCCTCAGCGGCGCTCTCAAGAAAAAGAATCCTCTTGGCCAGAACATTATCATTCAGAGTATAGGCGCCTGCTCCGGCGTAATAGTGGCCGGCGCGATATTCACACTCCCGGCCCTCTACATCCTCAAGGCCAAGTATCCCGAAATCACCGTCAACTTCATGCAGATATTCCTCAGCTCCCTGTTGGGCGGTGTACTCGGTATTCTGTTCTTCATTCCCTTCCGCCGCTACTTCGTAAAGGACATGCACGGCAAGTACCCCTTCCCCGAAGCCACCGCCACAACACAGGTGATAGCATCCAGCGCCGCGCCCAAGAGTTCATCCGGACAGGCCAAGGTACTCATAATAGCCTCTCTAATAGGCGGTCTGTACGACTATATAGTAGCCACCGTGGGACTATGGGCCAACACCGTCACCAGCACCGCATACACGTGGGGACAAACAATGGTGGAGAAGACCAAAGTAGTCCTCTCCTGCAACACCGGCGCCGCCCTGCTGGGTCTCGGCTATATAGTAGGTCTGAAATACGCCTTCGTCATTTTCGCCGGCTCTATATTCGTCTGGTGGATTGTAATTCCCCTGTTGGGCACCTACGGTTCAGAAGCCATGACGGCCATGGCTCCGGCCGAATTGTTCTCCAACGCGGACTTCGGCGTGCGTAACATAGGTATCGGCGGTATCGCCATGGCCGGCCTCATAGGCATCATCAAGAGCTGGGGCATCATACGCCAGGCCGTAGGTCTGGCAGGCCGCGAACTCAAGGGCAACGTCTCCACCGCCAAGCCCATACGCTGGCAAGAAGACATCTCCATGAAGCATATCGTGGTCTTCATCCTGCTGGCCTGCGTCTCCGTACTCATCTTCTTCATGTTCGGTGTCATCTCCTGCTGGTGGCAGGCCGTCATAGCATGGGTCGTAGTACTCGTCATCGCCTTTCTGTTCACCACTGTCGCCGCAAACGCCATCGCTATCGTGGGTTCCAACCCTGTGAGCGGCATGACACTTATGACCCTTATCATCGCCTCCGCGATATTTGTGGGCATAGGTCTCAGCGGCCAGTCCGGCATAGTGGCCTCTATGGTCATAGGCGGCGTGGTATGTACCGCCCTTTCGATGGCCGGAGGCTTTGTGACAGACCTCAAGGTAGGCTACTGGCTCGGTTCCACGCCCCGCAAGCAAGAGACATGGAAATTCCTGGGCACACTGGTATCCGCAGCCACAGTGGGCGGCGTGATAATGGTACTCAACCAGGTTTACGGTTTCGAGGGCGACGACGCTCTTGTAGCGCCCCAGGCCAACGCGATGGCCGCAGTCATAGACCCGCTTATGATGGGCGGCAACACACCTTGGATTCTCTACATGACCGGTGCCATACTGGCTCTTATACTCAACTGGCTCGGTGTCCCCACCCTCGCTTTCTGCCTCGGTATGTTCATTCCCCTGCAGCTCAACACTCCGATGCTCGTAGGCGGCGCGGTGGCCTGGTTCGTTTCACACAGCTCCAAGCAGAAAGAGGTCAACGAGGCCCGTCAGGACCGCGGTACCCTCATCGCCTCCGGACTCATTGCCGGCGGTGCCCTCTTCGGAGTATTCGCAGCTATCACGGAGTTCTTCAAGGACCCCGAAGCCACTACCGGATTCGCAGGTTTCATCAACTCCTGCATGCCTCAGAACTTCATGGGCAGCGCCGATGCGGCACAGACCTTCACGCAGGTCGGCGGCCTCATCATGTACGCGCTCATAATCCTGTATGTAATCTGGGATTCCAAGAAGGCCAGACCTCTCGCCAAGTAAAGCGTCCGCTTCACACATACTCACAGCTCCCGGCCACCGCGCCGAGAGCTGTGTTTTTGTACCCCGCACATGTGTATTTGCACATTCGGGAATTTTTCTGTATCTTTGCACACTGTGGCCGCGCGCCATGCGCGTACTGCTTAATACTGAAAATATACATAAATATAAATATGGCAAAGCAAGAAGATGTCTTCAAGACGGTTATAGCCCATGCCAAGGAATACGGCTTCGTATTCCCGAGCAGCGAGATTTATGACGGCCTGAGCGCCGTGTATGACTACGCCCAGAACGGTGTGGAACTCAAGAACAACATAAAACGCTACTGGTGGGAGGCCATGACCATGCTCCACGACAACATCGTCGGCATTGATTCCGCCATTTTCATGCACCCCACAGTCTGGAAAGCCTCCGGACACGTAGATGCCTTCAACGACCCCCTCATCGACAACCGCGACTCAAAGAAGCGTTACCGCGCCGATGTGCTCATAGAGGACTGCATAGCCAAGTTCGAGGAGAAAATGGACAAAGAGGTAGCCAAAGCGGCAAAACGCTTCGGCGACGACTTCGATGAAGCCATGTTCCGCCAGACCAATCCCCGTGTGCTTGCCAATGCGGCCAAGCGCGACGAACTGCACGCCCGCTATGAGAAGGCTATGAACGACAACGACCTGGCCGAACTCAAGCAGATAATTCTCGACTACGAAATAGTCGACCCCATAAGCGGCACTCGCAACTGGACCGATGTGCGCCAGTTCAACCTCATGTTCAAGACCGAAATGGGCTCTACCGCAGATGGAGCCATGGATGTCTACCTGCGCCCCGAGACCGCCCAGGGCATATTCGTGAACTACCTCAACGTACAGAAAACAGGACGTATGCGCATACCCTTCGGCATAGCGCAGATAGGCAAGGCTTTCCGCAACGAGATTGTGGCCCGTCAGTTCATTTTCCGCATGAGGGAGTTCGAACAGATGGAGATGCAGTTCTTCGTGCGTCCGGGCGAGGAGCTGAAATGGTTCGACTACTGGAAAAACACACGCCTGGCCTGGCACAAGGCCCTCGGCCTGGGCGATGACAAATACCGCTTCCACGACCACGAGAAACTGGCCCATTACGCCAACGCCGCCACCGACATCGAGTTCCGTATGCCCTTCGGCTTCAAGGAAGTGGAGGGTATCCATTCCCGTACCGACTTCGACCTCACCCAGCACGAGAAATACTCCGGCAAAAACATCAAGTACTTCGACCCGGAGTTGAACGAGAGCTACACTCCCTACGTCATAGAGACATCCATAGGCGTGGACCGTATGTTCCTTTCCGTATTCTGCAGCGCCTACGAGGAGCAGAAGCTGGAAGGGGGCGACTCCCGTGTGGTAATGCACTTCCCCGCACCTCTTGCCCCGGTGAAATGCGCCGTACTGCCACTGGTCAAGAAAGACGGGCTGCCTGACAAGGCCCGTGAGATACAGCATCGTCTGCGTTTTGACTTCACTTGCGCATACGACGAGAAAGACTCCATAGGCAAGCGCTACCGCCGTCAGGACGCCATTGGCACTCCCTACTGTATAACCGTAGACCACCAGACACTGGAAGACAACACCGTAACGCTCCGCAACCGCGACTCGATGGAGCAGCAGCGTGTAAGCGTGGACGACGTAGAACGCATCCTTAAAGAAGAAGTGAGCTTGAACTCACTCCTGAAGAAACTGATGTAATCACAAAGTCAACCCATAACAGACAAGCAAATGAAAAAGTACCTCCCGATAGCGATAATAGGAGGCATAGTCCTGATTCTGATAATCTGGCTCGCCGCAGGATATAACGGAATGAACTCCGCAAGCCTTGAGGTAGATGAGTCCTGGGCCAATGTCCAGAGTCAATACCAGCGACGCAAAGACCTCATTCCCAACCTTGAGGCCACTGTAAAGAAATATGCGGAACACGAGAGCAAGACTTTCACGGCCGTTACCGAAGCCCGTGCCGGTGTGGACAAGTCCCAGCAAGCCGTAAACTCGCTCCCTAAGGAAATACCCTCCGACGAACAGCAGATGGCCCGCTACCTTCAGACACAGGCCGAAGCCAAGAAAGCCCTTGACCTCTATATCAACGCGGTAGCCGAGGCCTATCCCGACCTCAAGGCCAACGAGAACTTCCGCGACCTCCAGACTCAGCTGGAGGGCACCGAGAACCGCATCCAGGTGGCACGTGCCAACTACAACGAGACGGTGAAGAAATACAACAAGAAGGTCACATCCTTCCCCAATGTGCTGATTTCCGGCATGTTCGGTTTCCAGAAGCACAGCAGCTTCCAGGCCGACGCCGATGCCGCCACCGCACCCAAAGTATTTGACGAATGAAAAAGCTACTGATATACGGCCTGCTCGCCGCCGCACTGCTTCCCCTCGCCTCCTGCGGCATGGACGAGCCTAATGACACACAGACTCCCTGGCGCGAGGAGAATGACGACTGGATGCTGGCCAAACAAATGGAAAAAGACGCCGATGGCAATCCGGTCTACGAGAAAGTGAACTGCGCCTGGGACCCTAACGCCTACGTACTGATGCAGTGGCATAACGACCGCTCGCTGACAGCTTCGAAGCTCAAACCCATAAGCACCAGCACCGTAGACGTGCGCTACGAAGTCCGGACCATCGACGGCAAAGAGGTGGACAATTCCAAAAACCGCACCACTCCGGCCCCCGGCGTATACCGTTCCAAGCTAAACTCCAACATAACCGGTTGGGTGATGGGCATAGGCAATATGCACGTCGGCGATACATGCACTATCCTTATTCCCTATAGCCAGGCCTACGGCTCCATTCCTTACAACGGCCTGAAAGCCTACTCGTCTCTCATCTTCAACGTCCGCCTTGTGGATATTCCAGGATTTGAGAAACCAATTTAACCGACCGCCGTTTCCCCTATAACGGAGGCGGCCTACATACTTCTGCGATATGCTCACCTACATTAACTGGGATGTAAATCCCGTTCTCATAGCCTTAGGGTCTATAGAAATCCGTTGGTACGGACTGATGTTCGCCATAGGATTCCTTTTAGGCTACTGGATTGTCTCCAAGATGTTCAGACACGAGGGAGCGCCCGAGAAATGGCTCGGCACCCTGCTCATCATTCTCGTGGTCTGCACTGTAGTAGGCGCGCGTCTCGGCCACGTCTTCTTCTACGAATGGGACTATTACAGCCGGCACACTGACGAAATACTTAAAATCTGGGAAGGAGGCCTCGCCAGCCACGGCGGCGCCATAGCCAACTTCATCGGTCTATGCCTCTTCTCCTGGATTGTGGCCAAGAAAAACCCCTCCTGGACCATTGACAAGATTGTGGTGCCCATAGCCCTTGTGGGAGGTCTGATACGACTCGGCAATCTCTTCAACTCAGAGATTTACGGTTCCGCCACCGATATGCCCTGGGGCTTCGTCTTTGTCCGCAATGGAGAAACGCTGCCGGCTCATCCCACCCAGCTATATGAGGCTCTCGCATATTTCGCTCTCTTCGGACTGCTGATGTATATGTATTGGAAGCGCGACGCCGAGGAACGCCCCTGGCTGCTGACAGGTGTATTCTTCCTTTGGACTTTTGCCGCCCGCTTCCTTATAGAGTTCATAAAGAACCCCCAGGAGGAATGGGAACGCTACATGACCCTGAACATGGGTCAATGGCTCTCCATCCCCTTTATCATCGTAGGGGCGGGCATGATAGTCTACGCGCTCATACGCCCCAGACAGAAATGGACTTTCCCCGGCAAATTCGCCGAAGAACTCGCTTCCTCCTCCAAAAAACAATGAAATTTGCGGAAGTAAATCCCGCGTTAAAAATTCTTACTTATGCGCACAGAAAAAGAACTTGAAGGCGTGACGCTGCTCGGAAATCAGGGCACCGTTTACCCAAACGACTACAACCCCTCGCTGCTCGAGACTTTCGAGAACAAACACCCGGGGCGCGACTATGTGGTGACTTTCGACTGCCCGGAGTTCACCACCTTGTGCCCCAAGACCGGACAGCCGGATTTCGGACACATTTACATAAAATACATACCCCGCACACGAATGGTGGAAAGCAAGAGTCTGAAACTCTACCTTTTCTCCTTCCGCAACCACGGCGACTTCCACGAGGACTGCGTCAACATCATTCTCAACGACCTTTGGGAACTAATGGACCCCAGATACATTGAAGTGAAAGGACGCTTCATGCCCCGTGGCGGGATAAGCATACACCCTTTCGCATGCAAAGCCGACCCTGAACACCAACACCTGGTATCCGCCCGCACCCTCAGCGAACTGGAAGCATAAACTTTAGAGGCTATGAAAAAAGATGCTATACTCGTCCTTTCCGGCGGGATGGACTCCGTCACTATGCTTTATGAATACAAGAGCCGCATAGCGCTCGCCGTGAGTTTCGACTACGGCTCCAACCATAACAAGCGCGAGATAGAATGTGCCGCCTACAACTGCCGCAACCTTGACATAGAACACATGACGATACCCCTTGACTTCATGGGCAAATATTTCAAGTCCTCCCTCCTGAGCGGCGCCGACGCCATACCCGAAGGTGGCTACCGCGAGGAGAACATGAAGAGTACTGTCGTGCCTTTCCGCAACGGGATAATGCTGGCCATAACAGCGGGACTGGCAGAAAGCCGGGGACTTAAATACGTGATGCTCGCCAATCACAGCGGCGACCACGACATCTACCCGGACTGCCGTGCGGAATTTGTCAATACGATGAGCGAGGCCATGCGCCTGGGCACATATCCCGGCATCACCCTTCTGGCCCCTTACACTTATCTATCCAAGGGGGACATAGCCCTGCACGGCAAACGCTTCGGCGTAGACTATGTACACACATACTCATGCTACAAGGGTGGAGAGAAACATTGCGGCCGCTGCGGCACCTGCGTGGAGCGCAAGGAAGCGCTCGCTCACGCCGGCATACCCGACCCCACCGAATACCTTAACGAAGACTGAGCCTATGTACTACGTAAGCAAACGCCTTGAAGTATCCGCCGCACACCGTCTGAGCCTGTCTTACGAAAGCAAATGCGCTTCCCTGCACGGCCACAACTGGATTATCACTGTACACTGCCGTGCAAAAGAGCTCAACGCCGACGGCATGATAGCCGACTTCACACATATCAAAGAACTGATAACAGGCAAACTGGACCACAATGTACTCAACGATGTGCTTCCTTTCAACCCCACGGCCGAGAACCTGGCACGCTGGGTGGTAGACTCCATACCTACCTGCTACCGGGCCGAGGTCCAGGAAAGCGAGGGGAACATCGCCGCATACGAAGAGGATGAAAAATGAGACGTCTAAACGAAATATTCTATTCTCTGCAAGGAGAAGGAGCCCACACCGGGACTCCCTGTATCTTCGTACGCTTCAGCGGCTGCAACCTTCACTGCCCTTTCTGCGACACCGACCACCTACAGGGCACTCCCATGTCCGACGCAGACATCGTCTCGTACATCAACACCTATCCGGCCGAATGGATAGTCCTAACCGGCGGAGAACCCTCGCTGTGGATTGACGACGACTTCATACACACGCTCCATATAGCCACCGGCAAGAAAATAGCGATCGAGACCAACGGCACACAGCCGGTTCCGGACGAGATTGACTGGATTACTCTCTCTCCCAAGCAGGGCCTTGCCCCGGATGCCCCGGATATACCCAGCATACAGCGTGCCGACGAGATAAAAGTGGTAGACACAGGTCAGGACCTGGACCAATACTTCTCGCTGCCTCAATGCCGTTCCAACACGCTGATGTTCCTGCAGCCTTGTTGGGTTCCGGACCCTGCCGCACGCGACGCCAACACACGACGCACCGTGAGCCGGATTAAATCCGACCCACGGTGGCGCCTGTCCCTGCAGACGCACCGCTACCTTGATATCCCCTGACCCTCTCAGGCATAAGAGTGCAGTCCCGGAATCAGGTAGTTGGCGCCAAAGTAGGTGAACGCCACCGTCAGCACGGCCGACAGCAGATACAGATGAATCACCTTCGGCCTGCGGAAGCAGGCCAGCCGCCGCGAACCCCAGTGTACAGGCAGCGAGTAGACCAGAAACGTAACAAGGGCACATGTCTCCTTGGGGTCCCATCCCCAGTATCTTCCCCAACTCTGATTCGCCCAAACCGCGCCCACAAAGATACCTGCCCCGAGCAGAAACACAGCCGGCACAAGCAATATACGGTTGGTGCGACACAACTCTTCTTTACGCTCCACAGGCCTGACACAAAGCCCTATAGCAGACAATACCGACATAAGCGAGAAGAGCACGTATGAAGCCATGACCAGCATTACATGTACTGACAGGAGCGGACTGCCGAGTACCGGCATCAGCGCTCCTATCTGCGGAGTACGTCCACCCATCGCAGCCACAAACAGAGACATCGCGCCTACTGTCAGCACAGCTCCCTGAATCAGCAGCCTGCGCGTACAGACCGCCCACAAAAGCGCCACAAGCGCCATGAACAGCATTGTCTCCGGCCCGTTGGAAAGCGGAAGATGCCCGGCTATCCACCAAAGCAGCGCCATAAGGGCCATAATATATACCTCCAGGGCCACAGACAGGCTTTTCAAGACTATAAGCGCCTTGCGCCCCGCCGCCCGGTTTCCTAAAGCAAAGAATATGCTTATAAGACCGAGTACGAGTGCGGTTGTCCCCGCCATGGCCGGACGCGCCCATGTATTGTAAATCCTTTCCCCGGTCATCTTCGCCTCAGAAGGCAGAAACTCCCGGCCGGCATACTTCCTCTGTCCCTCCATCAGCTCCGTAATGAGTTCATTGCAGGCTATATTCTTCCCGTCCGAGAGGAGTGCCTGCATCCGGGGTATAGTGGTCTGCATGAACTTCCACTGCTCCAAGCTCATTTGAGAAGGACGTCTTCCGGTGAGCGACAGCCACTCCATAGCTCCCGAGGCTGTATGATAAGGATATACCCGGAATGCTTCGCCGGTTCCCATCCAACGTATCAGCGCCTCACATTCCCGACGGTTTTTACGGGCCTTCGGCGAGGTGCCCTCATCGGACTGTGTTTCCTGCCAGGCCCGTTCCCAACGGTCGAAATAGAAGAGCCAGCCGCTCAGGACCTGTTCCGGTGTCATACCCCGGTAAGATTCACCTCCGTACAGCTTGGCCGTCACGTCACGGGCCATAGTCTGCAGCGGGCATATACGGTCATTCCAATATACGTAGACCTTTCCGAGATTGGCTGCCAACGGACGCTGCATAGCCGGAAGCTCGCTTTCCGAAGCATAGCTTGCAGAACCGCAACATGACAGCAAGAGAGCGACTGCAGCCCGCTTACGTAGCAATGCCCTCCAAGGAGTGTCGCGTTGGAATAAAAAGCCTATAAAGCCGACTAACAGAAGCGCATAGCCTGTATAAGTAATACCTATGCCCCAGGGGTCATAACTGACGGCAAGAGTAGAATCCGTAGCTGAAATGCCGGACTGATAGAAGCGCCAGCCATCCACCTCTCCTACCTTATTCATAGACACGGTCACTGGTCTGCCGTTCACCAATAGATGGCTGCTGAAATCCATCGGTGTCACAGTACCCGGATAGTAAGCCACATCGACACGCTCCAAAGCTACACTGAAAGGGAAGGTGCCGTCGCCCGGACCTGAACTTTTGTGAAACCTGGTCACTGGCTGTCCGCCGTCAGGAAGAGTCAGTTCCCCATGGATTCCACAGTAATGTGTGACAATCGCCCCGGCCACAATAACGGCCAGGGCAATATGTATCAATAATGTAAAAGGTTGGCGTTTCATCAGATAGCGTCGACAAACCGGATTATGGCATCGCGGTCTTGCTTGGGAAGTTTTCGGAATTTCTCAATCGAGGCGGCAGCATCGCTCTGTGCGGAATAGCCATGCCACATGATTGCCTCCAAAGCAGTGCGTGCGCGACAGTCGTGCAGACGGTCGGCAGTGGCGCTGCCGGTTATCTTACGGTGCAATCCGCGTCCCCACAACGGAGTCGTACGGCACCATCCGCCTCGTATATCGTTGGCCATCATCAGCTTGTGCTGTACCATATCGGTATAAGGCCAAATCTTCTGATACGGGAAACGGGGAAGCTCATTACCCTTGAAGAACTTCGCAGGGTCAACGATATTGTCCGGACCGGTAGTCCAGGAGGGACGGTGGCAATAGTCACATCCTATCTCGCTGAAGAGCTCGCGGCCACGCAGGACATCGGGGTCGTCGATATCGCGCACGGCCGGCACCGCAAGACCTCTATGCCATACCATAAGGTCGGTATACTCGTCATCGGTCATCTCCGGCTCCAGACTCTTGTCTGTCAGATAAGCGTAAATACGTTCCTCCAGAGTGCCTTCCCAATAAGCGGAATGTTTGCGCTGCGGGTCTATACGTTTGATGTACTGTTCAAAACCGGCCTGTACATCAGGGTCCTTGGAAGAATATGAGGCATAAGTGCCGGCAGCGTCCAGGTAATGGTAACGACGGTCTGAACGAGTCACATTGGTGATATTCCAGATGGCATTGGCACCGGCGGCATCCTGAAGCGGACCGCGTGACAAGGCGTAGGTAAAGCGACGCGCATACTTTGTGCCGTCACCCTGAAGACTGTTGGAATACATGGAGTTCCAGATGCCTCCGCTGTAGAAAGCGGGATTCAGTCCGTTCTGCATATAGCCGTCAGCCTCCTCCTTGCGGTACTGGGCCAACAGGTCCTCTTCGGTAATGGCATCCAGCAAACCGGTGCCATATATACCTATGGTACTCTCCAGCTTCACCTCATAGTCCGAAGGAAGCTGATAGCCCTGCCGTACCACATAGATTGCCTCGCGTGGCATAGTCACCTCCGGGTACTGAAGCTCATAGGTCTCTCCGTCGTCGAACCTGTTGCCCCAGCGGTCGGTGACATTCACCCAATGGACCTTGATTTTGCTCTCATCCAGCGGTGCCTTGAACGGGGTTACGGCATGGCTCTGAGGCATACCGGCCAGCCAGGGCACATAACCTTCTGTAGCCGGGTCATATACCACCAGCAGACAACCGTTACCTATCTCGTTGGTATTGAAACTGCCTTCCGGCACACGGGTGCCGTGACTGTAGTTGGGATGGCAATGTGTGCAGGATGTGCGTATATACACCGGGCCAAGACCGCAGCGCACACCGGTCTGATTAGCCATAAAAGGCTTCTCGAAGAGGGCCTCTCCATTCTTGAACGACTGGTAGAGTCCCTGACGCTCCACCGACGGAGCCGGCTGCTCAAACGCATTTGAAGTACTTAGAGTCGTGGTTCCCAACTCACCGCCGGAGTAATACCATTCAGGGAGGTCTTCCGGTGTCGGTTTATCCTCATCCTTAATCGTGTCGTCCGAACACGAGGTTATGCCCATCGCCATAAAGGCGATGAGCATAGACGCAGTTGTAAAATAATCTTTTTTCATTTATTTCGTTTTTATCTTTCTGTCACAACAGATATCGCATCCTCCAAAGCAGCTACAAGAGTATCGCCGGAAGCCTTCATGGCAGCCTCGCTGAGGGAACCCGCGGCATTTTTCGCAAACGGCTCGGGTATAATCTCAATGGCCGCAATGGCCGCGTCGATAGCTGCGCGTACCTTGGCATCTGTCTCCGGACTAATGCTCCTCACATAGTCGCTGACAGAATGGTCGCCGTCTTCACCGCCTAAGTAAGCATTGCGCACCGAGCGGATGTTGTCGGCAAAGTCCTCTATCGAGTTCAGAGAATAAGGAGACTCAATGTAATTCTTGTCCTCCAGCGATGAGCCGATGTGTGGACGTCCGATTTTAGTATTGCCCACTTCATCGGCTATGTCAACGCAACCCTGAAGTATTTCCTCGGCGCACTCCTGATATGTCTTGAAACGGGAACCGGCCTGGTGGGCGTTCTTCATTTCCCAGCCGTAATTCTCGCCGTAGTCAAGCTCGGCTTCCTCAAGAATGGCTTTTTTCCTGGCGCTGATGTTATCCGTACCGGCCCAGCATGCCTCCAGGCATACGCACTGCTGACAGAGGTCATCGGCGACAGCCACAAGATATTCAAGCTCCTCCGGTGTATAATTGATGCTGTGTACACAGGATGTGTTCTCATCTTCACTCAGTTCAAAGAGCATATATTCCACGGAATGGAAACCGATTAGTCCGTAGCCGCCGTTATTTTCAAGACTCCAGGAGTTGCCGTTGCGAATCTGCACCAGCAGGTTTTCCATGGCCGCCTTGTCCAGAGGCCACGAGTCAATGTGGGGGTCGATATTGTGGTTGGCAGCCGGACCGTAGAGGAAGGCCTCGCTCAGCTCCCAATACTTCCTGGCACGCTTCCATGCCTCGCCGGCAGCCTGCACATCAGAGCTTGACAGCTTTCCTTCGGCATATCTGTCCTGCATCGTGTGGCAAAGGTCGCGCATCTCGATAGCCGCATCGGCCATTTGCCGATATGTAGGAAGCACTGTATGGTCCACATAGTCGTTTACCGCAGCTTGCAGGGACTTTTCCTTGGCAGAGAGATTATCATCCCCCCGAGGTTCGTCATTGTCGTCCGAGCAACTTACGGCCAGCAATGCCAAAGCACTAATCATAAAATACTTGTAAATTTTCATATTCTATTGTTATTTAAGTTGTTACCGCTTACTTTCTATTTAAACCAGCCTGAATAGGCTATGCCGAGATTTATGGCAGGCTCATTATTGTACTTCTTGTCCAGAATGCCGTAGGTATATTCCCCTTTCACCACAATCTGAGGGATAGGATACCAGTTCACACCGGCGGAAATCTTGTGGCGTCCGCACCACTTCAAAGGGGTGCCCTCCTCCATTTTAGCCATGGAGTCGTAATAGTCGTAGCGTCCGAACACATAGAATTTCTGCCTGTCTGCCCTCATGCGGGGGATTAGCGAGAAGATGTCATAACCGGCCTCGACTCCGGCGGCAAGGGCATCCGAAGCCACTTCCTGACGCTTGGATGTCGAGTTCTTGCTCATCGCTATGTTGAACTTGCTTATGTGAGCGGCATCGCTCAGGTGGCCCCAGTCGAAGAAGCCGCGTGCCAGCCAGGCATGGTCGGCGTACTTGAAATCCACAGAGGCTATGGTCACTGTGCCATGTATACCGTCGTTCTTCTCCGAGGTGGTGGGATACAACGTATTGCGGAACGAATTGCCCACATATCCGCTCACTCCTATACGCAGTCCCTTCACGCTATAATTGTCTACCCGTGCCGCAAATGCGTAATTATTGGCTATCTTGAACTCAAAGGGGCTGGCAGAGCCGTCGTGAATCCAGCTCTGATTGCCGAAACGCTCCGAATCCAGACCCGGCAGGAACATCCCCATGTAGCTCCAGTCTCCGGCTCGTCCAGACAGCGATACGGATATTTCGTGCCATGTACAGGGCATAATGGTGTTCTCCCCTTCCGGACGATATACTCCAAAGAACTGGTCAGGCTCATGATGCGCATTGGTGCCGCCCACCGGCACTACCTGCATACCGACACGCATTTTAAGCTGCGGCATGAACTGCTTCTGTATATAGAACTGCTCTAAGGCTACCTCGCCGCCTCGCTCTATCTCCTTTTCGTACTCGCCGGCCTCCTCGGTCTCTATCTCTACCGCGGACTCTGTGCCTCCATGCTCGAACTCTATCTCCGAAGCGAAGGACCAGCCCTTGCCGAAGTCATAGCCCAGATAAATCACTACATGCGGCAAGTCAAAACGCCCATGTTTCTCTCCTTTGTACTTATCAGGCTGAGTATAACGCAAATAATTGTCGCTATAGAAATTGCGGGACATGACTACCTCACCGTAACCTCCCACATGCAGGCGGTCCCATGCCGACACCTTCTTTTGCAATGCCGATACCACACTGTCATTGGATATGCCCGTGGCGGACACACCCGTCGCTCCGCCGAAAAGCAGCGCCGATAATACTGCCGTCTTTATAATGCTGTTCATGAGTTTAGGATTTTTACGAGTGCAAAATTACAACCGCCCTAAAACTCAGGCAATACCCTGTTTTAAGTAAAATTAACAACCTTTTTTTGACTGAAAATACCCTAAACAAACTAACTCATTATAACGGTCAGTCTATAATATATCTTTTTTAAAGAGGCACTTGACACGCTCCTTTAAACCTGATATCCAATACCTTATCTTTTCTTATAAAGCTGAATGGGCCGAAGCGGACTGTAAATTCCGCTCCGGCCCATTCAGGGTATATGATTGACTACTTGCTTTAAGCCCCGGGTTCTGGCTCCACGCCCCACTGCTGGCGCGAGAGTCGCAGATAGTTGTTGTAACGCCACTTGGCATTGGACAACGCGGCCTGGAACAATTCCTGTGCTTCTACAGGATACTGCTTCTGCAGAGAGGCGTAACGGACCTCTCCTTTCAGGAAGTCTACGAACTTGTCCCACTGAGGCTCTTTAGAGTCAAGAGTGAACGGGTTCTTTCCTTCTTCCTCAAGAGTCGGGTTGTAGCGCCACAACTGCCAGTAACCGCACTCTACCGCACGTGCCTCCTCAGCCTGCGAATGACCCATACCAATCTTCAATCCATGGTTGATACAAGGGGAATAAGCAATTATTAGGGACGGCCCGTCGTAGGCCTCGGCCTCACGGATAGCCTTAAGTGTCTGCGCGTTGTCCGCGCCCATTGCTATCTGTGCCACATATACATACCCGTAGGTAGACGCTATCAGGCCGAGGTCTTTCTTGCGGATGCGTTTGCCGGCGGCGGCAAACTTGGCGATAGCGCCTAACGGAGTAGACTTGGAAGCCTGACCGCCTGTATTGGAGTAAACCTCGGTATCGTAAACCATGATGTTGATATCTTTTCCG
>URIC01000016.1 GCA_900547755.1 uncultured Bacteroidales bacterium | reverse complement strand
ACAAGCCAGAAGACCTACCTGTCGCAGTCCGCGTGCATATCACGCGGCGAGTATCCTCCGGGCCTTCGGGAGTTAGGGCGCTGCATGGAGTCACACGGTTTCCTTAATGCAAGGAAAGTGACCTCTCAGTACACCTTTATTCCTCTGCGGGAGATTGGCTCTTCCCGTCTGGCGCTGCGGATACTTCGGTATCTGCTTTTTTTGTGTCGGCAGTTTTTTCACAATTTAATACACTTCCATGAAACACAAAACAGAAAGGTAAAGATGAAATGTCATCAAGTATCCGCCGTTGATATTTATGTGTGTTGATGCCCTCTTGCAGAGGATTGAAAAACGGCAGAAAATAAAGCCCGAAGCCGTGAGGCCAAGGGCTTTATTTTCCGCATTATACCGAAATGCCTTATTTCACCGTAAGCAGGTAGTAGTTCTTTTTACCACGCTGCACGAGGATGTATTTTCCGCCTATGAGGCTGGAATCGTCAATAGTTCCGTTAGGGTCAGTGTACTTTTCCTTGTTGATACTCAGTCCGTTGCCTTGAATCATCTTGCGGGCCTCCCCCTTTGAGGAGAACACCTTGGTGTCCACGGCCAGGAGGTCGAGCACGGGAATACCCGCTGACAGACGTGCGGCGTCTATGTCAAAACGAGGCACTCCCTCGAAGATGTCAAGCAGGGTCTGTTCGTCCAGGTGCATCAGAGCCTCACGGGCCTGGTTGGAGAAAAGTATCTTGCTGGCTTCCACAGCGGCAGCGTATGCCTCCTCGCCATGTACCATAACGGTCACCTCTTTGGCCAGACGCTTCTGCAGGGGACGCAGACCGGGGTCCGCCTCATGCTCTTTCACCAGGGCGGCTATCTCCTCCTGTGTGAGGAAAGTGAAGATTTTCAGATACTTCTCGGCATCGGCGTCGCCCACATTGAGCCAGAACTGGTAGAACTTATAGGGACTGGTACGTGCCGCGTCAAGCCATACGTTTCCGCTCTCCGTCTTGCCGAACTTACCGCCGTCGGCCTTGGTAATCAGCGGGCAGGTGAGGGCGAAAGCCTCGCCGCCATCCGTGCGGCGGATAAGCTCGGTACCGGTGGTGATGTTGCCCCACTGGTCCGAACCGCCCATCTGCAGACGGCAGCCCTTCTCGCGGTACAGGTGCAGGAAGTCGTAGCCCTGCAGCAGCTGATAAGTGAACTCGGTGAAGGATAGGCCGTCGCTGGCCTCGCCGTTCAGACGACGCTTCACACTGTCCTTAGCCATCATATAGTTGACTGTGATGTGCTTGCCGACCTCGCGGGCGAAGTCCAGGAAGGAGAAGTCCTTCATCCAGTCATAGTTGTTCACCAGCTCCGCCTTGTTGGGGGCATCGCTGTTGAAGTCCAGGAAGCGGGACAGCTGGGTCTTGATGGCCTCCTGATTGTGGCGCAGGGTCTCCTCGTTGAGCAGGTTGCGCTCCTGGCTCTTGCCGGAGGGGTCGCCAATCATGCCTGTGGCGCCTCCCACCAACGCCAGCGGCTTATGCCCGGCGCGCTGGAAGTGACGCAGCATCATCACTCCGCAGAGATGGCCTATGTGGAGCGAGTCTGCCGTGGGGTCGATGCCCACGTATGCCGTCACCATATCGCCCGAACCGAGCAGCTCGTCGGTGCCGGGTATCATGGAGTGAATCATACCTCTCCATTTGAGTTCTTCTATAAAGTTCATATCGATGTCTGTATTATCTGTTCAACCTATTTTGGCGCCGGGTGTTATAGGGCCCTGGGGACTGAGTACCACCAGTGAACCGTCGGGCTGCACGGCGCTGAGAATCATGCCCTGGCTCTCTACCCCTTTGAGCTTGCGGGGAGCGAAATTAGCCACGAAGCATACCTGCTTGCCCACTAACTCTTCGGGCTTGTAATATTTGGCCACACCGCTTACTATAGTGCGTCCGCCCATGCCGTCGTCTATGCGGAAGCGGAGCAACTTGTCCGCTTTAGGCACCTTGTCACATTCCAGCACCGTACCTACACGCATATCCACCTTCTCGAATGTCTCGAAGTCCACGGTGTCGGCGACCTTGTCGGGGGTCCATGAGTTCAGCTCGTTGGCCTTGCGGGCGTCCTCGAGTTTCTTTATCTGGGCGGCCACGGTCTCGTCTTCAATCTTAGTGAAGAGGAGTTCGGGCTTGGCCACCACATGGCCCGCGTGGAGCAAGTCGAAGCGGCCCACGGCCTCCCATGTCAGTTCGGGCAGGTGCAGCTGGGCCTTGAGCGAGGCGGCCATGAAAGGCATGAAGGGTTCAAAAGCCACGGATATGTTGGCGCAAATCTGCAGGGCCACGTTAAGAATCGTCTTGACGCGCTCCATGTCGGTCTTGGCCTTCTTCCAGGGCTCGGTGTCCGCCAGATATCTGTTACCCGCACGGGCTATGTTCATTGCATCCTTCAGGGCGTCGCGGAAATGGAAAATCTCAAGGTTCCCGGACAGGGCCTTGCCGGCGGCAATCACCTCGTCCATAGCTGCCTTGTCCTCGGGAGCAAGCTCGCCGCACTCAGGCACTACACCGTCGAAATACTTGTGTACCAGCACCATGGCGCGGTTCACGAAATTGCCGAGGATAGCCACCAGTTCGGAATTGTTGCGGGTCTGGAACTCCTTCCATGTAAAGTTGTTGTCCTTTGTCTCAGGCGCGTTGGCGGTGAGTATGTAGCGCAGCACGTCCTGCTTGCCGGGGAGGTCCCGCAGATACTCATGCAGCCATACGGCCCAGTTGCGGGAGGTGGAAATCTTGTTGTCCTCAAGGTTCAGGAACTCATTCGCAGGCACATTGTCCGGCAGATTGTAGGTGCCGTCGGCCATAAGCATGGCGGGGAAGACTATGCAGTGGAACACTATGTTGTCCTTCCCGATGAAGTGAATCATGCGGGTCTCGGAATCCTTCCACCACTTTTCCCAGTCGTCGCCGCACAGTTCCTTCGTGTTGGAGATGTAACCTATGGGTGCGTCGAACCATACGTACAGCACCTTGCCCTCGGCGCCCTCCACGGGTACCGGTATGCCCCAGTCCAGGTCGCGGCTCACCGCACGGGGCTGCAGACCCATGTCGAGCCAGCTCTTGCACTGTCCGTAGACATTGGTCTTCCACTCCTTGTGCTCCTCAAGTATCCACTTGCGCAGACGGGGCTCCCACTTGTCCAGGGGGAGGTACCAGTGTTTTGTCTCCTTGAGCACGGGGGTGTTGCCGGTGATGGCCGATTGGGGGTTGATGAGGTCGGTGGCCGCAAGCGATGTGCCGCAGGCCTCGCACTGGTCGCCGTATGCGCCTTCGGCACCGCAGTGGGGGCAAATGCCTGTGACGTAGCGGTCGGCCAGGAACTGGTCGGCCTTCTCGTCGTACAGCTGCATGGAGGTCTTCTCGATGAACTCACCCTTCTCGTAGAGGCGGCGGAAGAAGTCGGAAGCGGTGCGGCGATGCTCCTCGGAGGTGGTACGGCTGTATATATCGAAAGATATGCCCAGCTCCTCGAAACTGTCCTTGATTATATTGTGGTAACGGTCCACTATGTCCTGAGGAGTGACACCCTCGTTCTTGGCCTTTATAGTGATGGGCACGCCGTGCTCGTCGCTACCGCCTATGAAGAGAACCTCCCGCCCCTGCAGGCGCAGGTATCTGACATAAATGTCCGCCGGGATATAGACTCCCGCCAGATGGCCTATGTGGACCGGGCCATTGGCATAAGGCAGAGCCGTAGTCACCAGCGTACGCTTGAATTTTTTATCCATAGCCTTAAACTTTATTTTACTGTATGTTAGCCGCTTGAGATGTCAAGCGTGCTTCAGGGGGAATAATCCGTTTTGAAATTGCAAATTTAATAAATAATTTTGTGGTATGAAAATATTACCGACATCCCTTCTTTCACTCATACTTGCGGCAGCCTCCTGCAGCTCCTCCGCAGCCCGTACGGACAGCGCGACAGCAGAGGAGTCACCCTCCGCAGCCCGCACTGCCGGCAGCGCCGCCGGGAAGGCTCTGGCCGACAGCTTCAGCGCCGACAGCGCTTACTCCAACGTGGCGCGTCAGCTTGATTTCGGGCCGCGCGTGCCGGGCACTCCGGAGCATGACCGTTGCGGCGCATGGCTGGCGGCGGAACTGCGGCGCCACGGTGCCCGGGTTACCGAGCAGAAGGCCACTCTCACCGCCTTCGACGGCACCGGACTTCCCTCAACCAACATATTCGCGCAGTTCAATCCGCAGGCCTCGGACCGCACCCTCCTCGTGGCACACTGGGACACCCGCCCCTGGGCCGACAACGACCCGGACCCGGCAAACCACACCAAGCCGGTGCCGGGCGCCAATGACGGAGCCAGCGGTGTGGGCGTATTGCTGGAAGTGGCACGTGTGCTATCCCTGAAAGGCACAGATGCCGGTGTGGACATACTCTTCGTGGACTCCGAGGACTACGGTACCGAAGGGGATGACGGGTCCTGGGCCCTGGGAGCCCGGCACTTCGTGCAGAATCCTCCTGCCGGCTATGTTCCCGCCCGGGTGATACTGCTCGACATGGTAGGGGGACGCGGCACATCTTTCCGACGCGAGATGTTCTCCTCCATGTACGCTACCGTCCTGCTGGACGATGTCTGGGAGGCTGCAGATGCCGCCGGACATTCCGACATATTCACCTCCCTTGAAGGGGGAGCCATAACCGACGACCATGTGGAGTTCATAAAGGCCGGAATCCCCGCCATAGACATAATAGCGCTCACGGACGCCGGCTTCCCGGACACCTGGCACACGATAAACGACAACCTGGAACACATAGACAGCGACATACTCGCAGCCGCAGGCCGGACAGTGCTTTACTACTTAGGTTCCAGATAAGAGGCAAGTTCCCAAAGACTTATAAACGAGAAATCAGGATTCGACGGCGGGAACGGTGTCGTAACGCAGGGTTATCACCAATTTAGGACCCACTTCGCCTGTGGGCAGCACTTCCGGACGTGTCTCCACGCGCAGACTCGCGCGACCGAAGGAATACAGCTCGACCGAGGTATCGCCTTCTTCATAAGAGTCGGTGAGCCGCAACTCATCATCCGGACCCACGGAAGAGGTGTTGAAGGTGGTACGCAGATATTCCATCAATTCGCCGGGCATAAGGTCGCCGGTACCTATATTGCGAATGTGTACCTCGCGGGAGTTCTTAACATCCACCTCCCACTGTCCGGGCAGCCCCTCGAAATCGGTAAACAGCGGCGCTCCCTGACCGTCGGTAAGGACACCCTCGAAATTATATTCCGTGGAGTCCAGCGGTTCACCGTCGTTGATTGTATAGACCAGACTCCTCACAGCCATAGCTATGTCGTTGTCAGCATGGTATGCCGGCTCACTTTCGGAGGCGAGGGTGTCGCCGTCAGCGCTTTCCGGGGCATCGGTCTCCGCAGAGACGGAGTCATCCCCTCCTATGACGGAAGATGTGCAGGAACATGCCATGAGCAGAGACGCGAAAGCGAAAGTATGCAACAACTTCGGCGAATCCTGTAAACGCCGGCGCAGATATGCCGACGCGCCTTGCAACTCATTATTAATAGAATTAATAGACAGATTGGTCATGATTCTAAAAATCAATCTCATTTTCAGCCTGCAAAATTAGCTATTATCCACACAATCGCCAAATAAAACGGTGGCAAAATACGCAAAGAAACCGAGGCGAAGGGATAATTATGGAAATTTTTCCGTAATTCATTCCCCATGTCAATTCTTTTTTGTAATTTTGCACTCGGATAGAGAAGGCGTCACGTGCGGTGACGCCTGTAATGGCATAGCAGGCCATCCAAGTATTTACGGGTAAATTTCCCTTTTCCCATGCGCCGGAGCATATAGGCCTTAATTATATAGATGCGCCGGACTGCAAATGTGAATTGTAGTTAAATCCCCCGATTACTTTAAAACATTTATCCTATACACATCGTTTTTAAAATTGAGTTTGTAGATAATTCAAAATTAATAACCCAACATATTTCATATCATATCTATGGCAGAATTAGATTTGAGCCAGTATGGCATCAAGGATGTTAAGAAAATCATCCACAACCCCTCATACGATGACCTTTTCAAGTATGAGACAGACCCTTCTCTTACCGGTTTTGACAAGGGTCAGGTCACAGAGCTGGGCGCCGTGAACGTTATGACAGGCGTCTACACCGGCCGCTCCCCCAAAGACAAATATCTGGTTAAAGACGAGACTTCCGAGAATACCGTATGGTGGACTTCCGAGGAATATAAGAACGACAACAAGCCCATCGACACGAAGGTATGGGACGAGCTAAAGCATAAAGCCGTCAAAGAGCTAAGCGACAAGACGCTGTACGTGGTGGACTGCTACTGCGGCGCCAACCCCGCCACCCGCCTCAAAGTGCGCTTTATCATGGAGGTGGCCTGGCAGGCTCACTTCGTCACGAATATGTTCATACGCCCCACCAAGGAGGAACTCAAGGACTTCACCCCTGATTTCGTGGTCTTCAACGCCTCCAAGGCAAAGTGCGAGAACTACAAGGAACTCGGCCTCCACTCCGAGACCGTGGTGGCCTTCAACCTCACCCAGAAGGAGCAGGTAATCATCAACACCTGGTACGGCGGCGAGATGAAGAAGGGTATGTTCTCAATGATGAACTACTTCAACCCCCTGCGCGGCATCGCTTCCATGCACTGCTCCGCCAACACCAACATGGACGAGACCTCCACAGCTATCTTCTTCGGTCTCTCCGGTACAGGCAAGACTACCCTTTCCACTGACCCGAAGCGTAAACTCATCGGCGACGACGAGCATGGCTGGGACGACGAGGGCGTGTTCAACTACGAGGGCGGCTGCTATGCCAAAGTCATCAACCTGGACAAGGACAGCGAGCCCGACATCTACAACGCCATCCGTCGCGACGCCCTTCTGGAGAACGTAACCGTAGACGCCGACGGCAAGATTGACTTCACCGACAAGAGCGTCACAGAGAACACACGTGTCTCCTACCCCATCTACCATATCGAGAACATCGTCAAGCCCGTCAGCAAGGGTCCCGCCGCAAAGCAGGTCATCTTCCTGAGCGCCGACGCTTTCGGAGTGCTGCCCCCCGTCAGCATCCTGTCCTCCGAACAGGCCAAATACTACTTCCTGAGCGGCTTCACCGCCAAACTGGCCGGTACCGAGCGCGGCATCACCGAGCCCACTCCCACATTCTCCGCCTGCTTCGGCGCAGCCTTCCTTAGCCTGCACCCCACGAAGTATGCCGAGGAACTGGCCAAGAAGATGGAAAAGAGCGGCGCCAAGGCTTATCTGGTCAACACCGGCTGGAACGGCACCGGCAAGCGTATCTCCATCCGCGACACACGCGGCATCATAGACGCCATTCTGAACGGAGACATCCTCAAGGCTCCCACCAAGCAAATCCCCTTCTTCGACCTGACAATCCCCACAGAGCTGCCCGGAGTGGATTCCAAGATTCTCGACCCCCGCGACACTTACGCCAATCCTGCGGAATGGGACAAGAAGGCCAAAGAGCTCGCAGAGCTGTTCATCAAGAACTTCAAGAAGTTCGAGAACAACGAGGCCGGCAAGGCGCTCGTAGCCGCAGGTCCCCACATCTGATAACCCCGACGGCGCCTGAACGACAGCCGCGAATAACGTAAAAACACGAGGACGAGCCTTACCCGAAGGCCGTTCTCGTGTTTACGTTTATCCACTTTCGCCCGTTTTGCTTCCAGACTGACACTTTCTTTGAGGCAAAAGTTGGATTTCCGAGAAATATTAGCTAAATTTGCAGTTGTAAGAAAATGTTTAAAAACTAACCAACCTCTAACTTTTTGGCTTATACCGAATATGGGACAAGACTTCGAAGAACTGAAACAACTAATGCGCCTGGAATGTGACATGAAACCCTCTGACGAGGTGCTCAACTCCTTGCTCGCCCTTGGCGAGACAATGGAATACGACAGCGAAGAAATCGTCGTCGAGGCAGGGGCCATATCCCCGTACATCTTTATAGTAAAAGAAGGGATATTGAGCATATCGGATATGGACGGCACCAAAGAGCGCACCGTAGCTTTCGCCTGTCCCGGCACTATCTGCACAAGCAAATTTTCATTCGTCAAGCAACAGCCCTCCTATTACCAGATAGAAGCATGCTGCAAAACCGTACTTATCCGCATCTCGCGAGACCGGTTCATGCAATGGGCCCGTCAGTCTCATGAGGGCACCATATGGTTCATGCACCTGTGGCTCGAGGAACTTTACTACATGGAGCACAACAACTCCACCGTACACAACGGCACAGGGCGCGAGAGACTGATAGCCCTGCACCGCACCCGCCCCGAAATCCTCGGCAAGGTAATGCAGAAAAAGCTGGCTTCGTATTTGGGCATCACCCCCGAATACCTGTGCCGCATAAAAAAGAAATTGCTTAAAAATCAGAAATAACCCCATGAATCGCCTCCGCACTATTTAAGCCACACCGTGACCGTTTAAGATATATCTGACCGCCCGCCGGACTCCCTCGAAAACGCCCAATGTAAACGGAAGTTAAATACGGACGTTCTCTTTAAAAAGGCAAAAGAAATCACACATCTGTTACCCGGGGAACAACACTCATATTTTTTATATCGCATTGTCAAACTTGACATAGGTCAATCGACACGCTTGTTTTTACGAATAATTTTGTGGCATCGATAACAAGCCACACTTTCCCGATACAATATCGCGGCAGGCTTGTGCTACAATTAAGGAGACGGCAATGGCAAATGAGGTTCTACCGTTCCGCCTGCCTGTTAATGTAATTTTCTTAGAACCTCCCAATATCAAAACACTATGGTGAAGCGATTACTACTTTGTCTATCACTCATCCTCGGTTTGTGTATGTCGGCACAGGCGTACACGCCGCAGAGAGTGGAGAAGCAAAAGCCGACCGGCGGACAGACCATGATGTCACGGACCGCCAGACGCCTGCCCGCCATTCAGGCTGACAGAGAACGTACGGATGCAAGCCAGCAAAACGCTCAGGGTCTGATTATAACCGACACCACCGCGTTTCTGGCCCCTTCCAAATCAAAAGCCCGGAAACTTCCAATGATTCCGGAGGGTGTCATCACCACTAATAATATATACGGTGACCAGATATACCCTTCCGGACAAGGCAGCAAAGGCCGAGGCCTCAAGCAAGTCATGCTTGACGGCAGACTCAACAGCGTGTTGAACTCCGATATGCGTGTCTCATACCGCACCATCGGTATAAAGGGCAATATGCTGTATGCCTTCGTATGGCAGAAAGACGACTACGGCGAAATCGGGAAAGCCTGGTTCCGTTCCCTGAACCTATGGACCATGGACTATACCGACGTGGATATGTCCGAGCACTTCGAGGACGAGTTTATACAGAGCGGCGTCTATGTCCCTGAGGAAAACGCGTTCTACGGCTTCGGCTACAACTGCTGGCTGAGATTTGACGTAGCCTCCATGAAGGCCACCATTCTCGCATCTCCCGTGTCAAGCGCCTACAACCCCCAGATTACATATAACACCAAGAAGCGCATGATAGTGGGCGTAACCTCCACCGGAGAGTTCTATTCCTACTCCAAGGAGGACGGTTCCCAGACACTGCTGAAATCCACCGATGTGACTTCTCCTTATACCGCAGGTCTGTGCTACGACGCGCTCTCCAACCACTACATCTGGTGTCCCAACACCGACAGCGCCTCCGAGCTTATCGCCTTTAACGCCGATACTTTCGAGGCCTTCAAGATATGCGACATAGAGAATACCGCGCAATTAGGAGTGCTGTATTGCAATGAAGCCAAGAAGAAGGACCCGCAGGCTCCGCGTGCGGCAGAGTTCGTATCCTCCGAATTTCCGGGCGGCGCATGCACCGGCGAAGTGGTGTTCAAACTCCCGGAATACTGCAACGACGACACTCCCATAGAATCCGCCATGGATTATAAGCTGTTCATCGAAGGTATCGAATATGCCTCCGGAAAAGGCAACCCCGGCGAGAACGTGACCTTCAAGATAGGCGAGGACGCCAATCTTACCGACGGTCCCTTCGTCTTCAACCTCGTGTGCCTTCTGGACGACCATGAGAGCCTTGACAACAACGTGACCGTATATGTGGGCAACGACATCCCCGCCAAACCCGAAAACGTAAAACTCACCATCGACAAGATTACATGGGACCCCGTCATGGCCAGTGCGCACGGCGGATATCTGGACACAGAAAGCGTACGGTATAACGTAGAGCTTAACGGCACGGTCATCGCCGAGAACCTTTCCTCCACAAGCTGCGCCACAGGCCTTGCCGCCAACGCAGAACTGGCCTCATACGTAGCCACCGTCTACGCCACCGCCAAGGGACACACATCCGAAGGCGGCTCCTCCAACGAACTTCAGTTCGGCCAGGCCTTCAACGAACCAGCTCTGTTCCATCCCACCCAGGCACAGGTCAAGCTGTTCACAATAGAAGACACAAACAACGACAAGTCCACGTGGGCTTACCACGCCAACACAGAGGCTTTCAGACATAAGTACAGTTTCATAAACGATGCCGACGACTGGCTCTTCCTCCCTCCCGTAAACATTAAGGAGACCGGCTTCCTCCATACATTCTCCCTGAACGCATGGGCGGTCGACGAAGAAATATTTGAAGTATATGTAGGCAACCAGCCCTCTTCCGAGGCTATGACCCATAAAATAATGGGTCCCTGCTCTACTCCAGGCAATGAAGTGAAGACAGAATACGAAAGCCTTTTCGACATCACCGAACCCGGTATATACTATATTGGAATCCATGCCATTACTCCCTCTGACCGACTTTTCCTTTATGTACAGGATATGAAAGTTGAGGTCTCTCCCGTATCCAAGAACGGTCCCGACGCAGTGACCGACGTCACCGCGACCCCGGGCGACCAGGGCGCGCTGACAGCCACCATCGACTTCAAGCTCCCCCTGAACACCATCAACAACCAACCCCTCACAGGGACTGTGACCGCCGTGGTCTCCAACGCCGACGACAGCATATCCGTATCCGGCAAACCCGGTTCAAGCCAGTCTGTCTTGCTGTACACCGCACAGGGCGACAACCATGTCACCATCCAGACTTTCCAGGACGAGACCCACGGAATGTTGTATGAGTTCGACGTATACACCGGCGTGGACATTCCCGGTATGCCCAAGAACCTGACCTCCGTCCTGAATGAGGACAATGTATCCGGCACCATTACCTGGGAAGCTCCCGAGACCGGTCAAAACGGACGTTTCATCCGTCAGACAGGCATAACATATTACCTCTGCCGCGAAAGAAGCACTCTGTTCGGCACTACCGAATGGGTACCGGTACAAGAAATCGGCGAAGACGTGTTCGAGTTCAAATTCAACGTCGACGGAAGCACGCCCCTGCAGTCCATGGGACTCGGCATCGTGGCTGAAAACGAAGCCGGCGCGGGCAATATGATAGCCGTGACCAACTTTATCATAGGCGTGCCCCATACCCTGCCGCTCGCAGAAACATTCCAGAACCCCAAGTCTCCTGATTACGGCCCCATATTCCTCTCATCCACAGGGGAATCCAAAGTAAACTGGAGCATCAGCAATCCTGCCGACAAGGGCGAGCAATACGCAACCGCCGACAACGGCGCGATAGTAGGCACCACCGCCACCAAGACCTCCGGATGCGTGACACTGCCCAAATTCTCCACCGTCGGCATGCAAGAAGCCGGCTTCATCCCCACATTCTACCTGGGCAGCTGCGAGAACATCCGTATCACAGCCAGCGCATCCGGCGTAGAGGAAACGGAAATCCTGGACCTGGACGGCATCTTCGGCTGGGACGCTTCGGAAGGCTACCGTCAGGTGACCGTGAAACTGCCCGAGGCTTTCCAGAACAGAGGATGGGTGGAAATCAAGATTTATCCCGAGTTCTCGCCCGAACATTCCCTCTTCATAATGGACGGTTACAGGACCAAGAATCTCATACACCTTGACCTCTCGGTACAAATGGCCGGCAATATACGCGGCAGCGTAGGCGAGCCCATGGCCCTCAACGCCAACGTCACCAACATCGGTATTTCCGAATGTCGGTTCCCCGGCGGCAAGTTCACCCTCTTTGACAACGACGGCATAGTAATAGCCGAACATACCGTAGAGCCTCAGGCCAACATCGCGGCCGACGAGTCGGTTCAGATAAACTGGAACTACGTTCCCTCCACCAGCAACCTCGGCAACGGCACCGTACGCTTCGAACTTACCGGCTCGGACATGAACGACGCCAACGATAACGACGAGGCGCCCTTCGAGATAATCAAGGGTAAGAGCATCCTTATCGATGACCTGACCGCCAAGGCCTCCGCCGACGGCATATCGCTCAGATGGTCCGAGCCTGAAGTAAGGAACGGCGCCGAGAGCTTCGAGGATTACATACCCTTCGTGCCCGTCAACGACCGTATAGGCGAGTTCACACAGGTCTTTGACGAAAACATAGACACTTATGCAGTCTCAGGAAGTGAAGAGTTCCAACAAGTGCTCAAGGACGTAATGTACAAGCCCGGTTTCCAGGTGTACAATTCCACTACTATGGACAGACTGCTCGGACGCGGCGCGATGCCCCACGCCATAGACGGCGAACAGCTGCTTATCGCTTACTGTCCCGGCCAGCAGACCGACGGCGATATCCCCTCCGCCGACTACTGGCTTATCTCTCCTCTTGTGAAACCCGGTACGGATTTCAGTATGTCCGCCTGCCCGCTCATCAACAAATACGGAATGGAACAGGTAGAGATATGCTACACCACCGAGGACTCCGTGGACCCCGCCACATTCCAGCTGCTCGAGCGTGTGGAGTTAGGCAACACC
Source organism: uncultured Bacteroidales bacterium (assembly GCA_900547755.1). Lineage (GTDB taxonomy): Bacteria > Bacteroidota > Bacteroidia > Bacteroidales > Muribaculaceae > Lepagella. The sequence goes on along the minus strand of URIC01000016.1, from coordinate 24,474 downwards.
GACACCAGCGTTCCGGTAGAATGGCAGGACATCAGCTTCACTCTGCCCGAGGATGCCAAGCGCTTCGCCATACGCTATGTGAGCCGCGATGTTTTCGGCATCTGCATCGACAACATCAGATACATCCCTGTAAACGGAGAGGTATCGGTGACCGGATACGAGATATACCGCGCTCAGGAAGGCAACGGTGAGTTCTCCAGACTCGGCGAGGCTGCGAACTGCGAATACTCCGACAATACAGCGGCCCTTGACACCGATTACAGCTACTATGTGCTGCCGCTCCTCTCCGACGGCAACCACGGCCTGGAGTCCAATATCGTCGATGTCAAGATATCAGGCATAGCCGATGTCGACGCAGACCGGTTCATAGCCGGCGGCCGTAACGAGATTATAATCTGCGGTTACAATGGCCTGGAGGCCGACATCTGCACCCCCGACGGTATTACAGCGGCCCGCGCCCTCTGTTCCGATGTCACCCGAATCAGTGTCCGTCCCGGCATCTACATCGTCAATGTCGACGGCACCGCCGTAAAAGTCAACGTCCGCTGACTTCATTGAATAAAACACGTCAGAAACAGTGGGGACACCCCTCACACGGGTGTCCCCTGATTCAAGCATCTTATATATGGATAAATTTAAGAATACACTCCTGTATGCCGCCGTTCTCGCAACGGTCGGCATACAGCCGTCTATGGCCGACGACTCGACCGGCGATATGTTCGAGCGCAAGGTCTTTCTTGAAGAGTTCACCACCGAAAACTGCAATAACTGTCCGGCCGCATCCGTAAAGCTGCACAACATACTCGAGCTTCCCGAATACGAAAACCGGCTGATTGCCGTATGCCACCATGTAGGTTTCGAGACCGACTGGCTTACTCTTCCTGAAGAAAAGGACTATCTCTGGCTCTACAACTCGGACGAAAAATACGCTCCGGGATTGATGATAGACCGTATGCCTACTTTCACAGAGACAAGTCCGGTGTTCGGAATGACTCTCTTGTCCGAAGAGCAAATCTCCGAGGAAATCGACAAGCGCCTCACCGTGCTGTCGCCCGTCAGCGTCAAGGTCTCGGCCGAAGTAAGCGACGATGGCGAAGTATCGGTGACCGTGGAAGGAGAAAAGACCGCCGCCGAACCTCAGAAGGACGCTAAAGTGACCCTCTACCTGGTGGAGAACGATGTGCCAGCCCACAGACAGAGCGGCGCCCTTGACGGATTCATTCACCAGCACGTCACGAGAGCCATGAACTCCACATGGGGCGAAAGCATTTCCTGGAAGGAAAACAAATTCAATTACCGGTATACATTCCGACTGGAAGACACCTGGAACCACTCCAACATGGAAGTCGTGGCCATCGTGAACCGCGATGTGCCCAGCAACGTACTCAAGTGCGAAGTGCTCAATGCCGATTCATACCCGCTGGAACAAAAACCGAGCGGTATCTCCGGCACCGCCGCAGAAGCCGTGACACCCACCGCTTTCTATGACCTTACCGGCCGACGGCTGAACGCCTGTCCGGAATCAGGCCTATACATAGCCGTATATTCCGACGGTTCGGCAAGGAAGCTGTACAGATAAGCAAACCAATCAGTTATATCACATCAGTTCTATCACGTCAATAGCGTAAGGCTGCGAAGTCTTACGCTATTGAGTTTTTTGGAAGGACCGGAGCGGCATATACGAAAAATTTGATTAATTTTGCGGGGAGATGGGTCTTGGTACCGAACATATCATGCAGTATATATGGCAATGGCGGCTTTATGGGTCACCGGACAAAGCGCTTACTGACGGCACTCCGCTGCGCATAGTGTATCCGGGCAGACTGAACACCGCCTCGGGTCCCGACTTTTCGGACGCCCGGCTGACAATCGGTTCCGTCGCCTGGGCCGGGAATGTGGAGCTGCACGTCCGTGCCTCGGACTGGTACCGCCACGGCCATGACCGGGACCGGGCCTATGACTCCGTCATACTTCATGTGGTGGGCGAATCGGATACCCTTGTCACTCGTCCGGACGGCTCATATATCCCGCAGCTGCTCCTCCCTTTCTCCGCCGAGACGGCACAGCGTTTCCGCATACTCGGCGAAGGGGGCGTCACCCTGCGTTGCGCTTCATGGCTACGCGATGTGCCGCAGCCGCACCGATGCGACTGGCTGCAACGTATGGGCATGGAACGACTCGAAACCAAAGGAGAGCGGCTCCTGGACTACGTGAGGCAGACCGGCGGAGACTGGAACCAGGCGCTGTTCATAGCTTTGGCGCGGGCCCTCGGGTTCGGACTCAACAGCGACCCTTTAGAGCGTGTGGGACGCTCCCTGCCGCTCGGCACGGCGGCACGCCATGCGGATTCTGTATTTCAGTTAGAGGCATTGCTCATGGGGCAGGCGGGGCTACTTGAAGGGGATTCAGACGACACATATTTCAAATCATTGGCCGACGAGTATTCTTTCCTCGCGCACAAGTACGGGCTGACGCCGTTGGAGCGCGGTATCTGGAAACTCTCCGGAATCCGTCCGGCAGGAATGCCTTACCGGCGGCTGGCGCTGCTGGCACGTATGCTGCAAGGAGGACCCGCCCTGTTCTCACGTATTATAGAGGCGAAGGAGGACCCGCAGGCACTCGCGGCGCTGTTCGACACAGACTTCACCGGCTCCTACTGGGAGCGTCATCTCTGTTTCGGCAGACCCACCTCGCGAACCTACAGAAAAGCCATGAGTCCGGCAATGACCCGAATATTATTGGTGAACGTAGCCGCGCCCCTGCTCTACGCCTACGGGCGCTATACCGGGCACACCCCGCTGGAAGAAGAAGGACATAAGCTGCTGATGAAACTGCCGCCCGAAAGCAATTCCATAACCAGGAGCTGGGCAGCGCAGACAGGAATCAAGGCACGGGACTCCTTCGAGAGTCAGGCACTGCTGCACCTGAAGAATGAATACTGCGATAAATTCGGCTGTCAACGCTGCCGGTGGGGACACCGCATCATAGCCCAGACCACCGCCGGATAATCACCTCCTTGTCACTGTCTCTTTAAAAATCGCCATTCATAAGCTAAAATAAGGAAGGGTTCATCTTATGAAGTTTCACTCTTTCTCTTGCCAATTCACAATACTCCGCACTTATATCCATTCCTATAAAATTCCGATGAAAATCAGTTGCCGCGACACAAGTGGTACCACTCCCGCACATAGGGTCTAACACTATATCACCTTCGTTAGTCCAACTGATTATGTGGTCCAGGGCTAATTCATAAGGGAAAGGAGCAGGGTGTTTTTTCGCTTCTTGGTCCACAGCTTTTTTACCAACCACATATTCCCATATATTACCCTTGATTTTTTCATTTTTAACCGGTTTTGCCAGTTTTCCCCGGCTTTGCTCCCCTTTAGAATAGTTTTTGTAAGTTGTCCCTTTTAATTCCAAACCGGCGTGAAGGCAGGGAACCTTAATAGGATTATGAGTTTTAACAGCACCTTTTGAGAATACAAACATATATTCAAATACATTTGTATACCGCTTTCTATATATCTGTGGAATTGGGTTAACCTTACGGAATATCATCGTATCGTGAAGATTAAACCCTTCTTCTATAAATTTCAAGGCTTGTTTGAAACTCGTTCCGGTTTCACATCCGTTAATAGTCGCATCAGACACGACCCAGACTACCACACCACCATTCTTGATAACCCTGAAAAGCTGTTTGACGATTTCCTCAAACGGAAAGCAAAATCCCTTATAAGTCCTAAGATTGTCATAAGGAGGTGAAGTAACCACCAAATCAATATAATTATCAGGAAGTTGCGCCATTAAACTAACACAATTTCCTTCTATGATAGTATTTATATAATCAGTCATCCTCATTAGAAATTTGGTCTATGAAGCCCTTGATTGTAGTTATCTTACTATCAAGTTTCATACTTTTAAGAAGTTCTGAAATAGCGGTATCTCTATCAAGGGATTTTACACGTTCCATTTCCTGCTCATAGTACTTTATTTCCATATTACCCCTTTGAATCAGCCTTTTCTTCACCTCATCAAAGTATTTACAGAAGTCAGCTACAGGGATATTCAGTATCTTAGCCAAATTTACATCCTGCCGGTTGAGGAAATTGTTTTTGGAATTTTCAACTGTAACAGTCCTGCCTATTATAGCACTTTGGTTCCACAACTGGCTGAGATTGACGGAAGGACTCTCCTTTACACCCTCTTTAAGAAGGATATACAGGTATTCCCAACTAAAAAATGACACATTTAAATTCAAGGCATCCTTGTAAATCTGACTCTTATTTTTTGGGTATTGAAAATAGGGACATACCAAAACAGAGTAATCACAATCTCCTCTCCATTTGTCCATAGACCCTATTTTGTAGTCTTTAACGTTTTTCGCAGTCCTGCTAAGTCTGAACGCCTTGGCATCTCCCACCAAAGAATATTTATGGTTTCTGCTTTGAGCTACCACATCTGCACAATCACCCCGCTGTGTAAGTACCTTGGCCTCTATATTCATCTCCATAAGAGATTTTGCCAAAAGAATATCAGACACTTTAGTGTACAATTTTTCTTCTGTCGAGTCGTGTACAATATCTTCAGGGATAGCACCTATCTCAGATATTAGCTCCAGCGTATCAGCTACCGACAGTGCAAACACTTTCTCTTGCAATACGCTTGAAGCTGCCTGAAAATCCAGCCCTATACAATTGTATATCTCTGTTCTTAGTTCTTTGAAGGTCATACTTTGAGGCTGTTAAAACATTTGATTTGCAAATATAACACAATTCAGCATAATCTCCAATAGACAGACTTAATAGATTGTGAAGATCTGGTTTTCGGTGTCGTGGAGGGTGCCGGATTCTCCCGGGTAATCCCAGCTGATGGTGGCGAGGACACCTCCGTTATTGTCGTATATCTCCATGAAGTCGCCGTGGTCTATCACACGCAAACGGTTCTTGTAGCCCTGACAGGGATACCAGAAGTACAAGTTACCGTCGGAACCTTCGCCTATATTGAAATCGGCGTTGAGTACAGAGCTGTCGCCGGGACCTTTGAGGTGGTTGCTATACATTACGCTTTGGCCGATTCCCGAGTATGGAATATCCTCAGTCAGACTTATGTTCACCATCTGTTCTTTTTTGCCCCATTTCCCGGAGTAGTTCACCCCGTCGGAAGAACGGAGAGTGAGCCGAGTGGGCGTTTTGTCTTTGACATCGGTCAGAGTCATGTCCAAAGTTCCGTCAGAGAGGCGATTGCCGGAAACACTGACCTCCAGGTTGTAGAGTATATTCCAGTATGTGCCGCTCAGTGTTCCGTCCGGATTTATGCTCATGTCTACAGCCATCGCTCCGCGCCCGTTTGTGCCGAGGCCGTGGAGTGATGCAGGTCCGCTTACAACAGGCGTTTCAGCCACAGAGTCCTGCCGCAGGACATCCACACGCGGGTAAGCCATCTCTTCTTGCTGACGAAGCACTTTCTCGTGCGGATTGCCATCGTCGTACCGGTAGTCCTTGTCGCTGAAAAGGTCCGTAAGGCAGTACAGCAGTACTGCGGTTATGACCATAAGGCCGATAAGTACCCCTCCCACGATGAACCAAGGATTAGCGCTCCCACCGGGCTGCGGCTGTCCGCGCCGCTCACCTTGGGCAGGAATGTATGGCATCCGCCGGCTACCCGGTGCATCGATACCGGTCTGTCTGTTTTCAGGAGGAAGAGGCGGAGGTACAGCCATAGACTATTCTCTGAAATAGACCCGTTTCACGCGAGGTGAAACAGAGGTCAGAATTTCGTAAGGAATGGTATCAAGCACATCGGAAAGGCGGCTCACAGGCATATTCTCGCCGAATATTTCCACAGGGTCACCGACACGGCAATCCACACCGGTCACGTCAATCATGCAGGCATCCATACAGATATTTCCCACAGTGGGGCACTCGTGTCCGTTTACCAGCACCTTGATGCGGCCATTACCGAATTTGCGGTTCATGCCGTCGGCGTAGCCTATGGGTATAGTGGCGATGCTCGAGGGGCGGTGCAGCACACCCCTGCGGGCGTAGCCGATAGTCTCGCCCGCAGCCCTCTCCTGTACGGCAATCACGACTGTGCGGAGAGTACTTACCACCGACAGTGGCTCTTCCATCTGCGGAGGAAGGGTATTCACTCCGTAAAGACCGATGCCCAGACGGGCGAAGTCGTAGTGATGTTCTTTGGAATAACGCAGTATGCCGGCGGAGTTGAGCACGTGACGTTTCACCGGGTAAGGGAGCGCGGCCATAACCGTCTCGGTGTACTCCTTGAAGCGGGCAAGCTGGAAGTCGGTGTAGTCATCGAGGTCCGGGCAGTCGGCAGTGGCCAAGTGAGAGAACAGAGTGGCGGCACGGACAGTGTCGGCGGACTTAAGCACCTCGCACAAACGCGGCAGGTCCTTGCCCTCAAAGCCCATGCGGTGCATACCGGTGTCCAGCTTTATATGTATGGGATAGTCCTTGACTCCGCACTTCCCGGCCTCGCGAATCACATCCTCCAACATTCCGAAATCATAAATCTCGGGTTCCAGATGTCCCTGGAACATGGCCCGGTAGTTAAGAACCTTGGGATTCATGACCATAATAGGCATCGTGATGCCGGCGCGGCGCAGGTCCAGGCCCTCGTCAAGCACGGCCACGGCCAGATACGCGGCGCCATGGCTCTGCAGGGTCTTGGCTATCTCCAACGGCCCGGCACCGTAGGCCGAAGCCTTGACCATGGCTATAAGTCCGGTTGCGGCGGGCAAATGGGAGCGGAAATAGTTGAAATTACGGACTATGGCGTCCAGATTGACTTCAAGCACAGTCTCGTGCGTACGCGCTTCCAGCTCCTGTTTGATAGCCGTGAAACCGAACTCCGGAGCGCCTTTCAGCAGAACGAACTCATTGGTAAAGTCGGATGTAGACATACTCTCCATCATAGAGGCGGTATCCGGGAAGAAGCGGGAGTCGGTGCCGAACAGAGAAGCGCGAGCCTGCAGGGCGGGACCTATGCCTATGAACTTCTTCACTCCTGCATCGCGCACCATAGCCGCCGCGCGGCTATAGACGGTGTCGGCGTCTTCACAGGGAGAGAGATGCAGGTCGCTGAGCACAAGAGCCGGGGAACGGTGGTCCATGGCACTGGCTATGCGGCGGTGCATGAAGTCGAGCGCGGACTCCAGAGACACGAGGTCGGCGGTAAAAGAGTCGTATGCCAGAAGACAGCCGTTAACTCCGTCAGTAACATCTATACGTGTTCCTATATGCGGAAGGGCGCGCATGCCCCATGCTATGCGTCCCGGCTCGTAGCCGAGGGCCAGCATGGCGGCAATCACACTCACCGCGTTCTCTGTGTCGAACTCATCCACAGCAGGAAATTCCACGGACTCCTCCATTCCTTGATATACATATCTTATAAGACGGTGTCCCGGAGCGGATTCCTCCGCAGACCTGATGAAAAGCGACACCTGCGGGTCGGTCAGGCTCCAGGAGAGGAAGGTCTTGCCCTCGCTGTAAGGCGCGAGAGCGCGGACCAGCTCGACGCAATCAGCCGGAAAGACCACAATATCAGCACCGGCAGCGAGAAGGGCCTTCTCGGCGGCCTTCTCGTCCAATGAGGCGAAGCCATCGGAGTGTTCGTCGCCCAAGTTAGTGAAGACAGCCACATCCGGAGCTATCATTTCCGCCAGAGAGCGCATCTCTCCGGTCCTGGATATACCGGCCTCTATCAGTGCCAGCCGAGTGTCAAGGGCCATGGCGCTCAGAGAGAGAGGCACACCTATCTGCGAGTTGTAGCTTCGCGGCGAGCGTACCACACCATCCTGCGGCTCCAGAGCGGCGTTCAGCCATTCCTTGACAATGGTTTTGCCTCTGGAGCCTGTGATGCCAAGCACCTTCGCATGGCTGCGGGCGCGCATCTCAGCGCCCAGGGTCTGCAAGGCCTTCAGCGGCGAAGGCACGACAAGGAAAACAGCCTCGGGAAATTCTCCGTCCGGCAGACGGTTGACCACAAAGGCACGTACGCCACGGCTGTAGAGGGAGGGAATAAAATTATGACCGTCTCCGCTCGGGGTGGAGAGGGCGAAAAAGAGAGTGCCCGGACCGATTCGGAAGGAACGGGAATCGGTGAGCAACGAGTCCACGGCAGGACTATCAACGCAAGACAGGGAGCCGACTAAGTCAGCCCCCGTAATCTCAGCGATTTCTTTCAAACTAAGTTTCATATCCATACGGGCAAAATCGTTGCCCTCAAAGCTATATATAAGTTAGCGAACAGCCACCCTTACGGGGCGTTTGCTCTGGTCTGTGCATACAAAATATATGCCTGGATTCAGGCTGAACACCTGCTCCTCCCCAATGGCCGGGAGGCACAGCACAGTCAGACCCGAAGCGTCCACTATGCGGAGATTGGTCTGTGGAGTGTGCAGGACCACACGCAGACCGCCGGGCACCCATGACGCCAACAAGGGCTCATACATCTCCACCCCGGCCACGGCACCCGTAGCCACCATTATCACATTGCTTTCGGGAGACTCATAGCCCAGACGCACGCTCTGAACAGTGTAGCTCTCGGCTATGTCGCTCTGGCGCTCATCTATCTCCAGATAGTTGTCCTCGGCGGCAAGACGTGCGGTGACAGCTCCACCGGGCAGATAGCGGGTGCGGTTGACCATATAGTAGTCCACCACCTCGGAGGCGACGGGTTCCTCCCAATGCGCGGTGTATCCGGTTTCGGAAATATCGGAAGCGGGAAGAGCGGTGAGCTTGCTCAGCGTCGGCACGGGGAAAGCCTCGCCGTGAAGGGAGACGTTGAAATTCTTGCCGGCGGGAAAGCCGCCGTCATACAGGGTGATGGCCGCCGTATGGCTACCCGTCCTGGAGGGTGTGAAGCGCACGCTCAGTTTATATCCGTTGTCGGAGTTGACAGCGGAGGCCGGTATCTGATTGTCGTTTATACCCTGAATGACAAAACTGTGACGGTCTGTTCCGGTGACACGTACACTAAGGGAGGAATTAAGATTCACACCGTTTACCAGCAGCTCCACGGTCTGACTCTTACCCACAGCCACCTGTCCGAAGTCCAGGGAGGAGCCGTCAATGGGAGCGAAAAGCTCGGGATCGCCGGTAATAGGTGGTGTCACCGACCCCTCCTGGTCCTTGATATAGAAGACCTCGTTGGTGCGGGTACCCCATATATATTCCGCCAGCTCGGGGAAGTCGATAAAGGGATTTCGGTTGCCCTGTATCTGATATACAGCCTCATTGCGGTCCAGCTCCTTCTGGCTCACAGGGTCTTTGCGGGCCCAGTCCAGAAGCATCTCGTAAGCCCAGGGCTTAAGGGTGGGGTAAGCGCCGTTCTGGACCATATATGTATACTTCCATGTATAGTCCTGATAGCAAGTGGCCATATAGAAGTAAGTACGGGCGAAGTCACCCTTGTACTCGTCAGCGGGTTCGAACACCTGCGCGGCACCTCCTCCCTGTCCGGAATAGGCGTAGCCGACGACGGTGACGCCATTGTCAAAAGTGGAGCGCTGAACCTCACCGAGAGGATAATTGCTCTTGGCCATATTGGCTGCGGACTCGGAGGGATACAGATGATTAAGGTCGGTATAGGCCTCATTCTGCGCTCCGCCCCACCAGGATTTCGGGAAAGAATGCTCGCGGTTCATTCCTTTCCAGCCATCCCGGACCATGAAGACCATGTCCGAGTACATCTCCCACCAGCGCTGGCCGCCGTTGTAGAGTTCCGGGTAGACATCCGTTTTAGGGAACTGTTGCGGGAACAGAGAGTTATAAGTCACCACGGTATGGGGGCGTATGACTTCGAAGACAGCCGTCTTCAAAGCCTCCTTCTTCTTGCCGTCAAGCGGCAGATAGTAGGAACCGGGAGCGGCGGCCTGCAGGCTGAAAGCCAGGGCCAGTAAGCCTAAGAATAACTTGATTTTCGTGTGTTTCATAGTTTATCTGATTATTACTGTCTTGGAAGTGTGACCGCCCACGCGCACCACATAGACGCCGGGTACGGACGGCTTGCCGGGCAGCGCGAAACCGGCGGCGTCAAAATATCGCACCTCGCCGGGAGCGGCAGCGTCAACGGCCTCTATGCCGGTGGCAGCCTCTATCAGCACCTCGTTGCCAGCCGGAGAGGAGGTGCCGTCCAAGGTGGCGGTCACACACACGCCCTCGCGTCGGGTGGCGTCGCGGTCGGTAATCTTCAACGAGGCTACAGTACCGTCCACCTCGTATGTAAAGGTGTCGGCCACGGAATTATCCTCATTGTATACCTTACGTGTCACAGTGTATGAGTCAGGCTCCACGGCCAGGGGAAGCCAGCGCACCGTATAGCTGTCGTCGGTAAGGTTTTCCACAGGCAGGACGGTGACAGGCTCCAACGACACAGGTCTCTCGCAACGTCCCTGCAGGTTCACGCTCACAGGTTTCTCCAGGTCCTCGCAGGTGAGGGTCAGCGTAGCCATATCGAACCCTTCGGCCGGGGTAGCCTTTACGGGGGCATACTGCACTTTCAGGGTATAGCCCTCCTGGCTGACCACGTCGGCGCAATTGACTGTGACAGCGGTAAGGGAAAGGTCTCCGATTCTCAGGCTGTAGAGACCGGCCTCGTTATCCGACAGACATGCGGTAAGGTTGTGCGTCAGTCCTTTGCCCACCACAGGAATCTCCAGCACAAGGCTCTCGCCCGGTTTCACACCGGTAAACTTATACCAGTCTCCGGATATGGGTGAAGTAAGCTCCGAGACAGGCTGAGGGTCAGGGTCTACAGAGCCGGTAGAGGTCCATACCACATCCATTTTGTCGCCCCAGATATGTTCTGCCATTTCGGGGTGGTCGATGAACGGGTTGCGATTATGCTGGTTCTTGTACACGGCCTCGTTGCGGTCCAGCTCCTTTTGGCTCACAGGGTCCTCGCGGTGCCAGCGCAGCAGCATCTCTATGGCCCATGGGCGGAGTGTCGGATATGCGCCGTCCTCGACGGTATAAGTGCCGTTACTCTGCCAGGAAAGGTTCTGATAGCAGGTAACCATATAGAAATATGTACGTGCCAGGTCCCCCTTGAACTCGTCGTCCGGCTCAAAGACAGTGCCGCTGCCTCCACCTTGTCCGGCTACGGGGGAACCTATCTTAAATCGCGGATTAGTGCATTTAGAGCTGATGGGCTTCTGATTCTGCACCTCGGCATAAGGCCAGTTGCCGCGCGTGGAGTTGGCGATGGAGTTGACAGGCATGAGGTGCATTATGTCCTTGTAGGCATCATTGTTGGCTCCCCCCCACCAGGATTTCGGGAACGTATGTTCTTTGTTCATAGTATTGTTGTCGGGAGCGGCGTCTCCCACAGACACTTCGTTAGTGGTGTATATGTCCCACCAATAGCCGTCGGGATGCACATCCGTGTCGTAGAAACATCCCCATGTCTCGCTCATTCCGTTTCCATATTTGATAGGGGTATGGTCCTTGACAATGGTGTAGAGCTGGTTTTTCAGGGCAGCCTTGGTCTTGCCCTCGCAGGCATCGTAATAACCCGCAGGGATTTCACACCAGGCCGGTGCGGCGCATATTGCCGCGGCGCAAAGCAGTAGGGCGTATCTCATCATTCAATTTTTTCGCAAGTTTAGAACTATTTTTGTAACTACATAATCAGGAGAGTCCATGACCTGCAAAGTTACAAAAAATCTCAAAAAACAGGTTAACCACCTCCTTATTTTTAACAAAACTTATTTGAAAACGGTTCCCTCGGGCATAAAAATTGCAGGACCGGAGATGCAGCCCTGCAATTCTATATTCTATTTTTAACGAGCTATTACTTCGCTGGCACGAAAACGCGGTATTCCCAGGGTCCGAGTTTTGCCGGCAGTCGCGCGTCGGCGCTTGAGAAGTAGTCGCGCTTCCCGGAGACTGCGGGCTCAGTGCCATTGAACACCACATCGGCAGGGCTATCGCTCAGGTTCACAAGCACTACCACTTCATCCTGGGGCAATATGCGGGAGAATACGTAAACATCCGGATTTACCGTGGCGTAACGCACCATCTTGCCGCCGGTCTTTCCGGCGCGAAGGGCCGGGTGCGTATGCTTAAGGCCGTTCAGCATCTTGTAGAAAGCGGTGAACTCGTTGGCGGTATAATCCGGAGTGACGTTGTCGGTCTCGAAAAACTCAAAAGGATGGTTGAAGCCTACCTCCTGGCCGGTGTACATCATCGGCATGCCGGGCAGTGTGTAACTGAGCAGGGCGAAAGCGCCTACGCCACGGCCATAGCGGTCAAACTCAGTGCCCTCCCAGGAGTTGAGGTCATGGTTGGTAATCATCTGCATCCTGTATGTGTCCTGCGGATACTGGCGCTCCTGAGCGGCGAGCAGGGAGTCTATGGCCAGGGCGTTAAGACGCGGATGTTTCTCCTTCTTCTCCACGGCACGCTTATTCACGCCCTGGGTGGCGGCGATGGCATTGAACACATCCTTCATAGGCCAGGCGTAGTCTGCGTCGAAAGCGGCCTCGGTGAGTTCAGGCTTCGCGGCCTCGGCGAGCATGAACACCGGCTTTACGGTCTCCAGCTCCTTGCGGGCCTCTACCCAGAAGTCAACGGGCACCTCCATGGCCACGTCACAGCGGTAGCCGTCAATGTCCGCTTCCTTGACCCAGAACTTCAGGGCGTCCAACATCGCCTTGCGTGTCTTGGGGTTTGAATAGTCCAGCTTGTAAGTGTCCGTCCAGTCGAAAGGACCGTACATCTTGCCCTCCTTGTCCTTGGCATAGTAGTCGGGATGCTCCTTGACCCAGGCATTGTCGCAGCCCGTATGGTTGCATACCTCGTCCAGAATCACCTTAAGGCCCAGCGCATGTGCGCGCGCCACGAAATCCTTAAGGTCCTGCAGGGTGCCGAACTCCGGATTCACGTCCTTGTAGTCCTTTACGGCATAATAGGAGCCGAGGGTGCCTTTGCGGTTCAGTTCGCTGATAGGATGCACCGGCATGAGCCATACGACATCCACGCCCAGGTCCTTGAGGCGCGGCAGTTCGTCGGAATAGGATTTAAGAGTGCGTCCAGAAGTGCCCTGGCGCAGGTTCACCTCGTATATCACAGCTCCGGGCGCCCAGTCCACATGGGTACCGGAGAAGGCTTTGTCGCCGAAGTCCTCGGCACAGGCAGAGGGCGCATAGGCAGAGGATGCGGCAAGCATGACAGCGGCCATTACAGCCTTGAAAGATGTCTTGAGTTCCATAATATTTACGTTTATAGGGAATGTCTGAAACTAATTCTGCGCAAAATTAACAAAAAAAAGGTCACACTGTGCGTAAATTCCAAAAATAAACACTAAATTTGTGACGGCTTGAAAATCCGAACACATTCTGAATCAACTTAAAAACCTAAAACATTATCTATAACGACATGAACAGAATTACACGAATCGCCGCCGCCACGCTTGTTGCCGGCTGTGCACTTCCGGCTTTCGCAGTTCCCGCGCTGAGGAGTGTGCAGACCGTGACCCAGCCCGACGGCACCACACTTCGCATCACCAAAATAGGTGATGAGTTCCGTCACTTCACCCTCACCGAAGACGGTATACTGCTGGCATGTGAGGCTGACGGCACATATTGCTACGCCCGTACCGACGCTTCCGGCATAGTGGAGAGTCTCGGCGTCAAGGCTATGGACGCATCCCTTCGCGCGTCTGTCCCCTCTCAGGCCATGCGTGTCAGCGACCTGCAATTCGCCAAGATGGCCCGCAGCCCCCGCCGTATTCCTCAGAGCGGCGTGGGTCTGGACAATACTTCTTTCCCCGGTAAAGGCTCGCCCAATGTATTAATCATTCTGGTGGAATACTCGGACGTTTCTTTCAATACCGCTTACGACAACGCCGACCCCCAGGGCTATTTCAAGGATATGCTCAACAAGGAGGGCTTCAGCCAGTACAACGCCACCGGTTCCTGCAAGGACTATTTCACCGAAAACTCCAAGGGGCAGTTCACTCCCCACTTCGACCTCTACGGTCCAGTAAAGCTGCCCCACAACCGCAGCTACTACGGCGCCAATAACCGTTACGGCGAAGACGAAAGGGCCTACGAGATGGTGGTGGACGCCATCAATATCCTGGACCCCGAAGTGGACTTCTCCAAGTATGACAACGACGGCGACGGCAAGGTGGACAATGTCTACGTAATCTACGCCGGCCAGGGCGAGGCCAGCTATGGTCCCGACGAGTCCGTATGGCCTCATTCCTGGGACCTCTCGGGCGCCCAGGTGAACTTGGAGGCGGATGGCGTGACAATTGACCATTACGCCTGCTCCAACGAATGGAAACAGAACCGCCCGGACGGCATAGGCACCTTCGTGCATGAGTTCAGCCATGTGCTCGGTCTGCCCGACCTCTACACCACCGACGGCAACTATAACGCCAACTGGACCCCGGATTCCTACAGCGTCATGGACTACGGCCCCTACAACAACGACGGATGCACCCCTCCGGCTTACAGCATCTACGAGCGCAACTCCCTGCAATGGATTGACCTTGAGGTGATAGACGGCCCCATGGACTGCAAGCTGGAACATATCCTGGATTCAAACAAGGGTTACCTGATTCCTACAGAAAACGACAATGAGTTCTTCCTTCTGGAGAACCGACAGCAAAAGGGCTGGGACAAGTTCATCCCCGGCCACGGCATGCTTGTATGGCACATAGACTTCAACGCCAGCGTATGGGCGAACAACACTGTCAACAACGAGCAGTCCCACCAGTACGTGGACATAGAAGAGGCCGGAGGCCGCCTGGACAAGTCCGACATCATCCAGGCATCCTACCCCTTCCCCGGCACCTTCAACAAAACAGAGTTCACCGATGACACCAAGCCCTCCATGAAAAGCTGGTCCGGCAGAGGCCAGGCACTCCCCATAACCCAGATAACCGAAACCGACGGCATCGTCACCTTCCTGGTGGATGGCGGCAGCGGCATCTCCATCAAGGCCCCCGTACCCCACGAAGCCGACAAGATAGAAACCGGCGACGGATACTTCGTAGCCGCCTGGGAACCTGTGGATAACGCCACTGACTACGAGGTATGCGCATACGCGGCCGGCCAGGGCGAGCCTGAAGTGGTGTCCTGCGACATGGGTTCCGGCAAGACCCTTACCCTGAGCGACGGCTGGTCCTCCAGCTCCATCGATGTATATTCGTCAGCCGGCAACTTCGGCGAGTCTTCTCCCTCGCTGAAACTCTCCAGCACCGACGCATACATCCTCTCTCCCGAGTTCAAGGGCAATGTGACCGAAATATCCTACTGGCGCAAGGGCCAGAGCACGGATGGAGTGAGCGAGCTCAAAGTCCTCGGCCTGATAAATTCGGAGTGGGTGGAAATACACAGCGAAACACCCGAAGCCTCCAAGGCCGATGTGATTAAGCTCACAGATATCCCATCCGGCGTAAAACAAGTCAAGTTCCAGTACACCAAATCAAGAGGCAACCTGGCCATAGACGACATTGTCATAGCCAGCGGCGCCGGCGACGAGCTTCTGCCCGGCTTCGAGAATGTATCCACCGGCGGCCAGACATCTCTCCGAGTGAGTCCCCTTCTCGAGGGCTGCACTTCTTACCGCTTCAAGGTACGTGCCCTCGGCGACAATAAAATCAGCCGCTACAGCCAGCCTGTGACCGTCACTGTAAACACTGTAGGCATCTCCGCCGTGGAGAACGGCACTTCCGGCAACGCCGAGTATTTCGATATGCTGGGACGCAAAGTGCTTCGTCCGGAAGCCGGCTCTATCCTCATAGAGCGTCGCGACGGCAAAGCCCGCAAGGTCATTGTAAGGTGACAGACCCACGCAAGTCATACCTGACAGATTTGACTCACTGAATCACAAACAAATGCAGACGCGGCCCGACGGGGAACCGACGGGCCGCGTCCGCTACGAAACAAGCAGATTATTTGTGTCTTTCCGAAGACAGCATCAAGACAGATTCCGGATATGCGAATTGTAGTGACAGGAACACGGGGTATCCCCGGCATTCAAGGAGGTGTGGAGACCCATTGTGAAGAGCTTTATCCGCGCATCGCGGCTTTGGGCCATGAGGTGACGGTGATACGTCGCTCCTGCTATCTCACCCCTCGGATGCGAGAAGAGGCCAAGGCTGCGCGCAAGGCAGGCAGACCTCTGACATACAAAGGAGTACGTCTAATTGACGTATATGCTCCCCGCCTCAAAAGCATTGAAGCGGCGCTGCACACCTTCCTGGCCGTGCTCCGCGCACGCCGTCTCAGGCCCGATGTCCTGCACATACACGCTATCGGCCCCTCGCTGATGGTTCCCCTCGCACGTCTGCTCGGCATGAAGGTGGTCACTACCAATCATGGACCCGACTACGACCGTGGCAAATGGGGCTCCTTGGCCAAGAAAGTACTCCGGCTGGGCGAGAAATGGGGCGCGCGGCGCAGCAACGAGGTCATAGTCATCTCGCAGGTGATAGCCGACATCCTGGCCGACAAGTATTCCCGCCGGGACACCCACCTCATATTCAACGGAGTGCCTGCTCCCAGACGCGCCACAGCCTCCGACTACACCGAAAGCCTTGGCCTGGAAAGCGGCAAGTATGCGCTGGCCTTGGGCCGATTCGTTCCGGAGAAGAATTTCCATCTCCTTGTGGAGGCATGGCGCACTTCCTCCCTGCCGGCCAGAGGAATACGGCTGTGCATAGCCGGCGACGCCGACCATGAGGACGATTATTCCCGCTCCCTGAAGAAGCAGGCCGCCGATGCCGGAGCCGTGCTTACAGGATTCATCCGGGGAGAGCAGTTGCGCCAGGTCATGTCCCACAGCCGCCTGTTTATCCTCCCCTCCTCTCACGAGGGACTCCCAATCTCCCTGTTAGAGGCCATGAGCTACGGCCTGGACACCCTTGTCAGCGACATTCCGGCAAACAGGCTCGCCCAGCTCCTTCCTTCCGACTTTTTCCATCTGGACATGACCGACACCCATACAGACCTGGCCCGTCTGCGCGATGCGCTCGAAGCTAAGACACGGCAGGAACCGCTGCTCCGCAATTATGACCTAACCCCATACAACTGGGACCACATCGCCCAGCAGACCCTCGGAGTTTACGCCTCGCTGATGTAAGATGTCGTTTGAAATCAACGCCTATATAAATGAAACATATCAACTATAAATGAAACAAATCTACTTTATCGCGGCTCTGTCCGCAGCCTATTTATCTCCGGCACTCCCGGCCACGGCCGCTTCCGGCCCTATACCGCTCCTGAAAGGCAGTGTGCTTTCATCCCAGGCCTGGGATGAGGACAATCCCGCGCAGGGCATATACCGGATACCTGCGGCACACGACGAAAAGTTTGAAATCCTCACGCCCCTGTCTTTCGGCACTGCCGGCACTTTCGGTAATTTCGTGCAGGGAGATTATTATTTCTCATCTGAACGTATTCGCCTTGAAGACGGTTACTTTGTCTCCCATCTGGTCTGCGACGCCAATACAGGCCGGCTGATTAATACATTCTCCTCACAGGACTGCTCGCAGGTGGCCATAGACTGCGCCGTAGACCCCGTTTCCGGACTTACATACGCCGCCACTTACGACAAGGCAGGCAACGGGTATCAGTTATCCGTGCTTACATTCACACAGACTACGGCAGACTCCAGACGCATAGGTGACTTCGACTGCGAGATAGCCGCCCTGGGATGTGACTCAAAAGGTCAGCTCTGGGCCATTACACGTGACAGGGACGCTTCCTCCACAGTCACCGGCGCACGTCTGCTCAAGGTAAACAAACAGGATGCTTCCTACTCTACAGTAGGCGACACCGGATGTCTGCCCCACTACCTCAGCTCCGCTACCATAGACAAAGACTCCGACCGTATGTTCTGGACAGTCAACGCCCCGGACGAAAGCGGCGCGCTCTACGAGGTCAGCCTAAACGACGGTCATGCCACCCAAGTCTACCTCTTCCCCGATGCCGAACAAGTGGTGGGGCTCGTCTCCGCAGGTCCTGCCGCACAGCCTAAAGCTCCGGCCAAGCCTCTGAACCTCAAAGCCGAGTTCCCGGAAGGTTCCCTCTCAGGAAACGTCACCGCCGACATACCGGCCACCACATTCGACGGGGAACCGGCCTCCGGCAATGTATCCTACTCTCTGAGCCGGGACGGCCGCGAAGTGGCTTCAGGCAATGTGGCGGTCGGCACCCTGCTGAGTATTCCCGTAAGCGTTCCTTCCACCGGACTGCACACATTCACGCTGCAGACTTCCAACAGCGCCGGATTATCGCCCAAGACCTCTGTAGACCGATATGTCGGCTTCGGCACCCCCTCCGCTCCCGCTGACGTGAAAGCCACGTATTCCGACGGATTCATACACCTGGTCTGGACACCCGTAACCACCTCCGCCGATGGCGGATATATAGACCGGAAGAACGTCACATATTCCGTGACACGCGCAGACGGCACCGTAGCCGCATCCGGCCTCAGCGGCACATCCTACACCGAGGCCTTTACAGAACCCTCGGCGCCTGTCTGCCTCCGATATTCGGTACGCGCCTTCAACAACGGAAGTATGTCGGACATAGCCTACAGCAACACTCTCGCCCTCGGCACCGCCGCTGTACCCTTCTTCACCAACTTCCTGAACGACAAATCCTCGCTTGACGGATACACGGTCGTAGATGCCAACGACGATGGCCGCACATGGATATGGGACACAAAGGTACGCAACGGAGTACGCGCCCCGTATAACACCGACCATATAACACCCATGGACGACTGGCTTATCTCCCCGGCCATTGACCTCAAGGCCGGCGCAGTCTACTCGCTGCGTGTGCGGCTCGGCATCACACAGACCGACTGCCCGGAGACTTTCGAGGTGAAATTCGGCACTGACAATACCCCCGAAGGAATGGTCGACGGACTCATCGCCCCTACCGTCGTCACCGAAGTGACTCCGCAGGACTACCACGCCGTCATCACCCCCCAGGCCGACGGCCGATACTTCGTAGGCATACACTGTATCTCCGAACCGGACAAATATTACCTGTTCATAGATGAATTGTCCGTCACCGACGGCCTTGACCTCCCCAAAGCCCCCGCTGCCGTAAACATCCGCGAGACAGAGAAGCCCGGACAGGTATATGTGGAGTGGGAGCCGGTCTCCGAAGACCTTAACGGCAAACCTCTTGGAGACAATGTAAGCTACGACGTATATAAATTCGACGCAGAGTTCTACGAATGGAACCTGTACCGCACCGGTCTCACAGAGAACTCCCTGACCGTAGACTGGGTAAGTCCGGAGGAGGAACAGGACTTCGCCGCTTTCGCCATACGCGCCGTCTCTCCGGCAGGCGAAGGGGAACGCACCGTGTCGGACAAAATACCCGTGGGCACACCTTACGAATCCATCAAGGAGTCTTTCTCATGGGTTTCCATGCACAACCTCTGGCTGCTCGGAGGCGACTACGAGCGAAATACCGTCTTTTCGGACAACACCATCAAATCCTGCAGCTCTTTCGACGGAGACAACGGATACCTGGCCATGCGCTGCAACCAGGAAAAATCAGCCTTCATACAATCCGGCAAGCTCAGTCTCAGAAATACCGTCAACCCCGGCATATCCTTCTACACATACAACCTGGTCAGCGCTCAGAAAGACCTTGACACCAACCTGATTGAAGTAGGTGTACGCCGCAGCGGCGAGGAGACGGAGTTCAAGACCGTCTTAAGCTGCACCGTGGCCGAACTGGCCGAGTTCTCCGCTACGCCAGGTTGGGTGCGCGGATATGTGCCTCTTACCGATTTCATAGACGATGACATAGAGTTCCGCATCACCGGCACTGTCCTCAGTTTCAACTATGTGATGCTGGACAATATTCAGGCCGGCGATATGATTGACTTCGACCTCGCCCTGCAAGATGTGGCTGTTCCCATATACGCCTTCAACGGCACCGACTATACCGTCACCGCCAAGGTCATGAACAGAGGCTCCGAGGATGCCTCCGGCTGGACCGCCGACCTGATTGAGAACGGCAAGGTGGTACAGACCATCTCCGGCAATACCCTCGGCAGCGACGAGGCTCAGGAAATCTCATTCTCGCATACCGTAAGCGCCCTCGCCACCGATTCATTTAATGTGAAAGTCATCGTAAACTTACCGGATGACCGGGATATGGCCAACAACGAATCCGACACATATTCGGTAACCCCTGTCGCCAACCGTAACCCGATGCCCTCCGGACTGGCCGCCGCTTCCGGCTCCGAAGGCGTGGCCCTCGGCTGGACCGCTCCTGAGCTGAGCGACGAGGCGACCGTCATGACCGAAGGCTTCGAGGATGCCGCGGACTTCGCCCACATCCTTTCCGAATGGCAGCTGATAGATGTGGACGGTGAATGTGTGGGCGGCTTCAACGAGTTCGTCATTCCCGGAATAGTGAACAACTACACTCCCTCATCCTTCTTCATCTTCACACCCGCCGAACTGGGTCTCGGCACTCAGTTCGCTCCCCATTCCGGCGACAAATTCCTGGCAGCCCTGCTGCGCTGGGACCTTGGCGCCATCGACGACTGGGCCATCTCGCCCCTCCTCAGCGGCGACGCTCAGAAAGTCAGTCTCTACGCCCGCAGCTTCGCCGCCTCCTCTCCCGAGAAAGTGGAAATCCTGTACAGCACCGGCTCTACCGACCCAAGAGACTTCAAAACGGCACTCCCCGCACAAGAACTGCCGCAAGACTGGACTCTGCTGGAGGCCGACCTGCCCGAAGGGGCCCGCCGCTTCGCCATCCGTGCCTGCAGCGAGAACGGCTTCATGCTCCTTGTGGACGATGTCACCTTCCAGGCGGCCCCCGCATCCGAGCGCTTCGCCCTTAAAGGCTACAACCTATACCGTAACGGCCAGCCGCTGAACAGCGAGCCGATATCCGGCACATCCTACGCCGATGCCACGGGTGACGCCGACTGCAAATATCGCGTCACCGCTCTCTACGCTCAGGGCGAGTCCATGCCCACAGCCGAAGTCACCCCCACAGTCTCCGGCATCACATCCGCCGAGGCAGGCATCGGTTCCACGCCCGTTTACTTTAACCTCCAGGGCATACGTGTCCCCAATCCGACACCCGGCATATACATCCGGGTCCTCGAAGGCAAAGCAGAGCAAGTGATAATCAAGTAATATAAAACCTAAGTGACGTAAAAAAGCAGCGGAGTTCCGCTGCTTTTTTACATTTTAGTCCTTGCGGGTCAGAAGACCACGCAAGTCTATATTGTCATTTCGAGGTCTTGCGACGACTGGATTTGGGCTTGGCGGGAGCCGCATCTTGCCTGGCCATCAGCTCACGGGCCTCCTCCGCCGTCAGGGCGGCAGCGTCCATGTCTTTGGGTATCTTGTAATTGACTGCCTTCTTGGCTCCCTCAGGCTTGTAAGCTATATACACGCCGTAGCGGCCGTTCAGCACCTGCAGACCGGGAATTTCCGGGAACTCCTTCACCAACTTGTTGGCCTCGTCCTGACGCTTCTTCTGTATCAACGCCACAGCCTCCTCCAAGGTGATGCCCTGCGGTGTCAGCTCCTTGGGTATGCTCACGAACTTGCCGTCATGCCGGATATAGGGACCGAAGCGCCCTATGGCCGCCGTGACGCCCTTTCCTTCGAACTCGCCCACATTACGGGGCAGGTCGAAGAGCTTAAGCGCCTCCTCCAGGGTTATGGAGGCCATGCTCTGTTCTGCGAGCAGTGAGGCGAACAGGGGTTTCTCCTCATCGGTCGTCTCCCCTATCTGGACCATGGGACCGAAGCGGCCTATTTTCACGCTCACGCGCCGCCCCGTCCTGGGGTCGGTGCCGAGCACCCGCTCGCCCACCTTGTGTTCCATGCGCATGGAACTGATTTTGTCGATGTCCGGGTGGAAATTGCCGTAGAAGTCAGACATCTCGTCCTGCCAGGCCAGCTTGCCCTCGCTTATGTCATCGAATTTCTCCTCTATGTTGGCAGTGAAATTGTAGTCCATTATATCGGGGAAAAACTCTGTCAGGAAGTCGTTCACCACCATTCCCACATCGGTAGGGACGAGACTCCCCTTGTCCGAGCCGGTGGTCTCGGTCTCGACGGTGCGGGACACTCCTGCCGGGGTCAGCGTCAGCACGGTATATTCGCGCTTATGCCCCTCCGAATGGCCGCGCTCCACATAGTCGCGCCCCTGGATAGTGGAGATAGTGGCCGCATAAGTGGAGGGTCGTCCTATTCCTATCTCCTCCATTTTTTTGACCAGCGAGCCCTCGTTGTAGCGGGCCGGGGGCTGGGTGAAGCGCTCGGTGGCTGTCACCGTCTCGGGTGTCAGCCGCATACCCGCGCTCATAGCCGGGAGCTTGGAGCCGTTGGAGTCATCCTCGTCCAGGTTGTACACCTTAAGAAAACCATCGAACTTGACTACCTCCCCCTTGGTGGAGAAAGTCTCCGGGCGGGTGGAGATATTGATTTCCACGGTAGTCTTCTCCAGGAGCGCGTCCGCCATCTGGGAGGCCAGCGTGCGGTTGCGTATCAGCTGATAGAGACGTTTCTCCTGAACGGTACCCTCTATCTGCGCCCTGTCTATGTATGTGGGACGTATAGCCTCGTGGGCTTCCTGCGCCCCCTTCGACTTGGTGTGATAACGGCGCGTGTGCAGATACTCGTCGCCCCAGTCGGAAGCTATGTGCCCGGCTATGTCGGCAAGCGCCAGGTCCGACAGGTTGAGAGAGTCCGTACGCATATAGGTGATGAGACCCGCCTCGTACAGGTGCTGGGCCACCATCATTGTCTGGGAAACGGTAAATCCCAGCTTGCGGGTGGCTTCCTGCTGAAGGGTCGAGGTGGTGAACGGAGGGGCCGGCGAGCGTTTCACCGGCTTTACGGAGACATCGCCCACGGTAAACTCCGCCTGCGCACAACGGTCCAGGAACTCCCGGGCCTCATCTTCGGAGGGGAGTCGCTTGGAAAGTTCGCACCTCACGGGCAGCCGCTTGCCCGGGACATCGAATGTGCCGGTCACACGGAAATACGGCATAGGCCTGAAGGCCTGTATCTCCCTCTCTCTCTCGCAGATGAGACGCGCGGTGACGCTCTGCACACGTCCGGCCGAGAGCGCCGGCTTAATCTTTTTCCAGAGTACGGGCGACAGCTCGAAGCCCACTATGCGGTCCAACACGCGGCGCGCCTGCTGTGCATTGACGCGGTTCATGTCTATGTCTCGCGGAGTCTCTATGGCATGGAGAATGGCCGGCTTGGTAATCTCATGGAAAACTATGCGGTGTGTATTCTCAGGCTTCAGCCCCAGCACCTCATACAGATGCCAGGCTATGGCCTCTCCCTCAAGGTCTTCATCGGAAGCCAGCCATACAGTGTCCGCCTTGGCGGCGGCGGCCTTCAGTTCAGAGACCAGGTCCTTCTTCTCAGTCGGTATTTCGTACACCGGCTTGAAATTATCGTCTATGTCGATACTGAAGTCCTTCTTGCGCAAGTCACGTATATGACCGAAACTTGACATCACCTTGTAATCCTTGCCCAAAAACTTCTCTATGGTTTTCGCCTTGGCCGGCGACTCTACTATAACTAAATTCTTCATATTTCAGCTGCGCTCCACACGCTCGGCAGACAGTCGCCCCGGGGACGTCGCTGTCAGATTTCGCGCACAAAAGTACAAAAATTTTTTAACCCCACCTATTCCTTAAACATCGGCCGGCCAAAATTGTTAAGGCAAAAACCCTGAAAGCCCCCTTTAGGAAGGTACTATTCACACCGACGACAAATCCCGCGAGGCATCGCTGCGTTTCGCGGGACTTGGCTATTCATTCCATGCGGACTCACAGCCCGCATGGCTATTTACTTTCGGACGGATAAGGCCTTTTTTACCATTCTCCCTCGGGTTTGTACTTGTCCCACCAGTATTTCTGGGCCTTGTCTTCCGGAACGGCTCTCAGAACTATACGTGCGCATATATTATATCCTCCCTCTCCCGGGTCCTTGAAATAAACAGCCGGTTCATCCGGTTCATTCCAATTCACCCGAGCTGTCCAATTCGTGTAGCTTTCATGAATCACCATTTCATCTCCATCCACCGATTCTATGTAGAATAACAGACGTGGTTCATCCCCTTCCACATACACCATGCCGGTAGATGAGTCATATCTGTAAGGATGATTCACTCTGCGATAGGGATTGTTATTAACGAATCCGGGACCCATATTCAGAAAATCGACATACTTCTCTTTATCAAAATAATGTGCCTGATGGGCGTTCCAACCTGTAGGCGAAAAAAGACTGTCGTCATACGTATTCCCGTCGACGTCAAGCCAACCCCAATCAGCATCGCTTTTATATATAAAGGTCCAGACCCTGTTCATGACTTTCTCCTTGAACTCCTCTTGGGATATGGAGCCGGCAGCCTTGTCCTTTTGCAAGACATCGGTGAAAACCTGTTCGGGCACATCCGGCTCGTCCTTGTCATCGGAA